>NZ_CP136925.1:1150000-1450000 GCF_037126245.1 Mangrovimonas cancribranchiae | reverse complement strand
TACATTATCCTCATTTACACTTGACCCACTTTCTGGAAATTGTCCTTTTCCATTAAGTAGCCAGTACAAACCAACCTCAGGATAGGAGTCAAGTATTTTCATAACAAAATCTAAACTAGGTTTATTTCTACCAGAAAGGATATGAGAAATACTAGAGCGCTGCACACCAATTTTATCGGCAAATGAAGACGCACTTTCTTCATAATAATCAATGATTTTTTTTAATCTAGATGAAAAATCTTTACTGTTTACCATTGTAAATCCATAATCAAGAGTTATAGTGTTACAAATGTAAAAAAGAGTATTGTTTATACCTAATTACGGGTGTTAAAATAGAGTTTGTGCATAAATTTAAACTTTAATTAAGTAAACTTAAATAACTAATTTTAAGTCATTTATGATTTTATTTTAATAAAGTATTAATTTCAACAAATTATTCAGTCACTTAAGGCCATACTCAGTTTACAGATGTGAAAGAACAGAGGTGTTTTTGGTGTTTACATTTGTAAAAAATCTTATGTTTACATTTGTAAAAAATAAAAATAGCTGTGATGGAGTTAGTATTAAATTTACCACTTTATAAAGACGAATCCTTATCGGGTAGGTATATTCATAATCAATATATATTAGACGCAATTACAAATTACAAGGCGGTATTTAAAGTTAAAGAGATTGGGAAATCTGTTTTAGGAGAACCAATTAATGCTCTAATTTTAGGTCATGGTTCTAAGCGAATATTTATGTGGTCGCAAATGCATGGTAATGAAAGTACGACCACAAAAGCTGTTTTTGACCTTTTAAACCTCTTTAATTCATCTTCAAACGCTATTGCTAGCCAAATATTAGATACTTGCACTATAGCAATTATACCTATTTTAAATCCGGATGGTGCTAAACAATATACTCGGGTTAATGCTAATGATGTAGATTTAAACAGGGATGCTAAAAACTTATCGCAGCCAGAAAGCAAGGTTTTAAGAGACTTTTTTAATGATTTTAAGCCTGATTTTTGTTTTAATCTACACGGGCAACGGACTATTTTTAGTGCTGGTAAAGCAAATAAATCGGCTACGGTTTCTTTTTTAGCACCTTCCGAGGATGAAGAACGAACAATAACAACAACCAGAAAGAAAGCCATGGAAGTTATTGTAGCAATGAATAACGATTTACAAAAGATTATACCCGGACAAGTGGGGATTTATGACGATACATTTAACATAAACTGTGTTGGCGATATGTTTCAGTCTTTAGGTTGCCCAACAGTGCTTTTTGAAGCTGGACATTATGCGAATGATTATAAGCGAGAGAAAACAAGAGTACTTATATTCCGTGCTTTGGTAACGGCGATTAAACATATCTCAGAGAATGATGTTTCAGGTACTGATTTTAAGGATTATTTTAATATTCCTAATAATGAAAAGCTTTTTTACGACATTATTATACGAAATGCTAAATTAGATAAAGCAGATAGTGAAAAAAACGATGTAGCAATTCAATATCAAGAGAAACTAGAGTCTGGAAACATAAATTTTGTGCCTAAAATTGAAAAAATATCAAATTTAAATGGGTTTTATGGTCATTTAGAGTATAACGCCAACAATAACGTGGTTTTAACTCAAGATAATGAGCCTATTAAGGTAGGTTTCGAAAACGATTTCGTAATGGTGAATAATGAAAAATATTCATTAAAATTAACAAAATCTTAAAAATAGATGCGTTATATTCAATTATAATGTGTTATTTTTGTTTTTTGTTAAAAAAAAATATTTATGGCGAAATTTAAATTAGACGAAATCGATCATCAAATTCTAGATATGTTAATCGATAATACCAGAGTTCCTTTTACAGATATTGCGAAAAAATTAGTGATTTCTGCTGGAACTGTTCATGTTAGGGTGAAAAAAATGGAAGAAGCAGGCATAATAAAAGGATCTTCTTTAACTTTAGATTATAAAAAACTAGGATATTCTTTTATAGCTTATGTCGGTGTTTTTCTTAAAAACACCTCTCAAACTAAATTTGTGCTAGAGCGTATAAACGAAATTCCTTTTGTTACAGTTGCTCATATCACAACTGGTAAGTTTAATGTGTTTTGTAAAATTAGAGCAAGAAATACAGAGCATGCAAAAGATGTTATTTTTATGTTAGATGATATAGAAGGGGTTTATAGAACAGAAACCATGATTTCTATGGAGGAAAGTATTAACGATAAAAAGCGTTTAATGCATTCTATTTTTAACGAAATGTAAACCTTCTTTCTGGAATAGAAAGCCTTTAATAAAGCTAAAAAAGCCTGCATAATTGCAGGCTTTTTTTATTCGTATAAGTGTCCGTCTCTAAAGTCTTTATAGTTTTTATTTGCTTCATCCATATCAAACCCTTCTATTTTATTTAACTTATCGTTTTCTTTTTTCAACTTATAGGACTTTCTAATTCCTAAAAGTAATAAAATAAGGAAAAAAAAGATTGAAATAAATAAAATCGTAATTATATGCGATTGTGAAAGCTTAAAGAGTAGTAATTGTTGTGAAAGACAACAGTTTAAGTTGATTAACATAGTAGGTCCTGAATTGATTTAATAGCAAGCCAAATATACTATTTTTTATGTATTAATCAATTAAAAATGAAATAATTAATAATTTATCTAATAACAATTTACTTTAATAAAGTGCTGGTAATTATTAAATTAAGATTCATGTCCTCTCATAAAATCTGTTATTAAGGTGGTAATTAGTTTTCCTATTTGTGCACTATTTTTTGTTGTTGGTGCAGCCTCACAAATATGGATATATTTAGCATTTTTATTTTTAGCAAACTTGTGTATAAAACGTCTTGTTTTGGTAATACTAAACCCAGTAGGAGACATTGCGCTACTGGAAATTCCTTGAATTGCATCGCAATCTATTTCAATACCAAAATAATCTTCACAAATAAAATTTTGAGCTTTTTTAATTTCGGTGTTAAATTTTAATTCTTTTCTAATTTGTATAGCTTCAAAGCTGTTATAATCAAGTTGGTCATTTTTATCTAAACGTTTAAAAATATCTTTAGATGTATAGTTTTCATGAAGACCAAAGATGAAGTATTTATTTAAGAATCCTTCATTAAAAGCATACGTAAAGCCATTACCGCTATGTCTTCCTTCTTCTTTTCTAAAATCGGTATGAGCATCAAAGTTAACAATGTTAATAGGTTTATTTAAGGCTAGAGATGTTCCTTTTATGTTACCGTAGGCGTTATTATGTCCGCCACCAATTATAATAGGAATTTTATTTGCCTTAACAATGCTGTGTACTAATTTCGTAACATGCTTATCTATTTCAGCTGTAAGCTTTCTAGCTTTAACAAAGTCTTTCTTTTTTTTAGGATTTAATTTGGAAAGTTTCTCAAGTTCTGCGTCAAAATTTAAATGCCCTAAAATCAAGACGTTCTCTGCAAATGTATAATCGTTGTCTTGGATGTTTAACAAAACTTTAATGGTCGCTTCAAAAGCATTGCGAGTACCCGGAATACCGTGGTTTGCAAAAACACCTACATCTTCAGGTAATCCAATTATAACATATGAAACGTCTAAATTGTTAAGTGCTTCGTATATATTGCAAACGTCGTTAATTGTGGAGATGGATTCTCCAAACTTTGTTTCGGAAGCACGTTTGTTTATAAATTGTTTTTTTATTGAATTATTAAATAAAACAAGCTTGTCCATAAATGATTAAATTAGCGCGTTTAAAATTACATTTAATTAAATTAAAACCATTTTTATAGCAAAAAAAATTACGCTCTAAAATTAAATTTTAAAAACAAGTAGATTATGGAAAACAACAAAAGCAATTTAGGATTAAAAGTCGGATTAGGTATTGCATTAGTTTTATTTCTTGGAGCTACGTTTATTTCTTTTAATCTTTTTAATGAAAAGAAAGAAACCGAAGCGCAATTGACAGAAGAAAAGGAATTGGTGATGAAAGATTTAAATAACATGTCGAAACAGTATGATCTCGCCATTCAAGACAATGAAATTAAAAATGAGAAACTTGCTGAAGCTAAAGAGCGTATAGATGGACTTATAGATTCTCTAAAAGTATCTGAAACGAATGTAAGAAGTTTATGGAGGTACAAGCAAAAATATCTTTCTCTGCAAAAAGAAATGGATGTTTTGTTAGAAGAGAACGACAGGCTTAAAATTGAAAACGAATTATTAGCCACATCTCTAGATAGCACTAAGTTGCAACTAGAAGAACGCAGTATGTTTACCGATTCGTTGTTGGTGCAAAACACCGAACTAGCTGAAGTTGTTGAAAATGCATCGGTGCTTCAAACAGTAGATTTAAAAGGATTTGGGGTTATAGAAAGAACTTCAGGGAAATTAATTCCTACAGAAAGAGCTAGACGATCTGATAAATTAAGAGTTTGCTTTACGGTTGCTAAAAACACCTTAGTTCAGCCAGGAGATCAAGAACTTTATGTTCAGGTTATAGATCCAAACAATAATACGCTTGGTGTTAATGAGCAAATTCAATTTGAAGAAAAAACTTTAAATTATAGTCTTGTAAGTAAATTTAATTATGAAAATACAAACTTAAATATTTGTGAGTTTGTAGAACCAGACAACGACGAGAAATTTGAAAAAGGACGTTACACTGTAAATGTGTTTAATAAGAAAGATTTAGTTTCTACAACAGAATTTACATTACGATAACATAATGTCATTTAAAATCTTATCGAATCTGAAGTTTAAAATTAAATGACAGAGAAAAGCCGAAAAATTTACTTTTCGGCTTTTCTTATTAATATTAAATAATCATGCCATTAACAATAACCTTATCTATTAAGTTGTCGCCAAAAGCATAAGGAATATAATTGTAGCTAGAAATGGGTTTGGTTATAATAATATTCGCTTTTTTACCTCGGCAAATACTGCCATACATATTGCTAATTCCCATGGCATAAGCGCCATTAATTGTGGCGGCGTTAATAGCTTCTTCTGGGGTTAGTTTCATTTTTATACATGCTGTACTTACCACAAAATTCATGTTTCCGCTTGGTGTTGAGCCTGGGTTATAATCTGTTGCAAGCGCAAAAGGTAAGCCAGCATCAATAATTTTTCTGGCAGGCGTGTAAGGAATACTTAAAAAATAGGAGCAGGAGGGAAGTCCTACTGGCATGGTGTTCGATCCTTTTAAGGCTTCAATATCATCGTCATTCATTTCCTCTAAGTGATCTACAGACAAGGCATCGTGTTTTACGCCCAAAGCAATGCCGCCAAAGGCATTAAATTGGTTAACATGAATTTTTGCCACTAGGTTATAAGTTTTTCCAGCTTCTAAAATGCGTTCTGTTTGTTCTAGACTGAAATAACCTTTTTCGCAAAAAACATCAATATAATTAGCTAGCTGTTCTTTAGCTACTTCAGGAATCATTTTGTTGACAATAAGATCTATGTAAGCATCGGGATTGTCTTTAAATTCTTTAGGGAAAGCGTGGGCACCAAGAAATGTCGATTTCACCTTTGCTGGAAATTGTTGTTTTAAACGTTTTATAACACGTAACATTTTCAATTCGGCATCTAATGTAAGGCCGTACCCAGATTTAATTTCAATGGCTCCTGTTCCCATTTTCATGACCGCCATTAGTCTTTTTGCAGATTGGTTGTATAACTCGTCTTCAGGTGTGTTTTGGAGTTTTTCAGCAGAGTTTAAAATACCGCCACCACGATTAGCAATTTCTTCGTAGCTTAAACCGTTTATACGGTCTACAAACTCTTGTTCGCGGTTTCCTGCATAGACAATATGTGTGTGCGAATCGCACCACGCAGGCATAACAATTTGCCCTGTAGCATCAATAGTTTTTTCTGCCTCTAAGTCGCCAATATCTTCCATTTTACCATATTCTACAATGGTATCATGCTCTATAAGAACGTAAGCATTTTGTATGGTTGGAAGTTTTTTCATGTCTTCTCCTTTTACAATAGTGACATTGTTTTCTCGGGTTTGGAGAAGTTCTTTTATGTTTTTAATTAAAATAGACAATGTTAGTTGGTTTTTTTCAAAGTTGGTTATTTTTTTGAAAATAAAAAAACGTCAACTTAAGAGTTGACGTTTTTCTTGGGTTTTAAAATAATTTTATTTTAAACTTCCCACCATATCTTCTGGTTTTACCCATTCGTCGTATTCATCGGCTGTAACATAGCCTAAATTAATAGCTTCTTCGCGTAAAGTTGTACCGTTTTTATGGGCTGTATTCGCAATTTCAGCAGCTTTATAGTAGCCAATTTTTGTATTTAGAGCAGTAACAAGCATTAATGAGTTATTAAGTAATTGCTTAATAGTATCGTGGTTAGGCTCAATACCGCTAGCGCAATGCTCTTCAAAGCTTTTACAAGCATCGCCAATTAATCTTGCTGATTCTAATACATTGGCAGCCATCATAGGTTTAAAGACATTAAGTTCGTAATGCCCTTGTGTGCCACCAACAGTTACAGCAACATCATTACCCATAACTTGAGCGCATACCATAGTTAATGCTTCGCATTGTGTTGGGTTTACTTTTCCTGGCATAATAGAGCTGCCTGGTTCATTAGCCGGAATGATTAATTCGCCAATTCCAGATCTTGGTCCTGAAGCCATTAATCTAATATCGTTTGCAATCTTATTTAAAGAAACCGCTAATTGTTTTAAAGCACCATGAGTTTCTACTAAAGCGTCATGAGCAGCAAGGGCTTCAAATTTATTTTCAGCTGATGTAAATGGAAGGTTGGTAAAATCTGCGATATATTTTGCAACTAGATTGGCATAGCCATCTGGCGTGTTTAAACCTGTTCCTACGGCAGTGCCTCCAAGAGCTAATTCGGCTAAATGTGGTAACGTATTTTCTAAAGCTTTTAATCCGTGGTCTAATTGCGACACATAACCTGAAAATTCTTGTCCTAATGTTAATGGCGTTGCATCCATAAGGTGGGTACGTCCTATTTTCACGACATCTTTAAAATCGATAGACTTTTTATGTAATGTGTTACGAAGTTGAATAATTCCAGGAATGGTAACTTCCATTATCTTTTTATAGGCAGCAATATGCATTCCTGTTGGGAAGGTATCGTTAGAGGATTGCGATTTGTTAACGTCGTCGTTAGGTTGAATGGTTTTTTCACCTTCGCCAATAACTTTTCCAGCAAGTTGGTGCGCACGATTAGCCACAACTTCGTTTACATTCATATTGCTTTGTGTTCCAGAGCCCGTTTGCCAAATAACAAGCGGAAATTGGTTGTCGTGTTTGCCTTCTAAAATTTCATCGCATACAGTCGCAATTAAATCTCTTTTTTCAATATCTAAAACACCTAGTTCATGGTTAGTGTAAGCGGCTGCTTTTTTTAAGTAAGCAAAGCCGTAAACAACCTCTAAAGGCATAGAGGCTGGAGCGCCAATTTTAAAGTTGTTTCTAGAACGTTCGGTTTGTGCACCCCAGAGTTTGTCTGATGGCACTTTAACCTCACCCATGGTGTCTTTTTCTATTCTGTATGTCATTTTTATAGTGTGTTATAAATATTAATAATAATGGTAACAAAGTTAAGGATTTTAACTTGCTTTTCTAAGTTTTTTAAGTCTTGAATTATTAGATGAAAGACTTGATTAAATTGGAATTAACCTCATGTTTCCCATCAAAAGGATGCAGGCTTAATCTAGAGCCAAATAGGTTTTTGGCTTTTGTAGTTTCTGCACTAATTCGGTCGCTATTTAAGTATTCGTCTTGTGTGCCATAAACAAGTTTAACCTGAGTTTTTTGGTTTAAATAACTAAAATCGTTTGAAGTAAGTTCTTTTGGGATTCCGCCTGAGTGAAGAATTAATTGCGAGCATTGTATCTGTCTTTTAGCCATGTAGCGCATAGCAACACTAACCCCTTGCGAATAGCCTAAAATAATAAAGTTCTTGTCGGTAGGAATATTTTCAGACTTTAATACGGCATCAAAATAACGCATCACGTTTTCGGTTTCTTTCTTGGTATTTTCTTTGGTTAACCAACTAGCACCAACATGCCTCATTTTTGGCGCGAGATAGTATTTGCTTTGCGCTTGTGGTGCGATTATATAGTTTTCTTCAGCATTTAAACTATCAAAATAGCGTAAAAAATATCGGCTTAAATAACCCATACCATGGCATACAAACCAAATGTTTTTAGTTTGCTCTGTCAAGGTGTTTAATGTACCATATGTATTTGTAGTAGTATAGGAGATTTCCTTTTCTAATGAATTCATTATTCTGTAAGGTTTTGTATTTTTACCAAAAATCCAAAATTACGGTTTTTGTTAAACCATCACCAATAAAACCTAGTATTCCTTTAAATGAAAACAACTCAGCCTAATGTTATTGTTATACAAACATTTCACTTGCCTAAGGCAGTAGTTTGGAAAGCTATAACAAATCACAATCATATGGTTGAATGGTTTTTTCATAATATTCCAGATTTTAAAGCTGAAGTTGGGTTTAAAACAGCCTTTAATGTTAAGGCGCCAAGCCGTGATTTTATGCATTTATGGGAAATAAAGGAGGTTCTTCCGGAAGAAAAAATTGTTTATAATTGGAAGTATAAAGGCTTTGAAGGCGACTCATTTGTTATTTTTAAGCTTAAAGAAGCCGACGGTAATAGTCAATTAACAGTAACTACAAAAGTAGTTAAGGATTTTGATGATACCATTCCAGAATTTAAACGCGAAAGCTGTGAACAAGGATGGAACTATTTTATTAAAGATAGTTTAGTATCCTACCTTGAAGAAAATTATAATTCATAAAAAATATTAATAATGCCACTAACAAAAGAAACGGTTTTAGCACAAGCCAATGCGGCGAGCAAAAACACATTAATGGAAACACTAGACATAGAAATGGTTGACTTTGGTGACGATTTTTTAACTGCAAGAATGCCTGTTAATTCTAGAGTTTATCAGCCAGATGGTGTGTTACATGGCGGAGCAACAGCAGCGTTAGCAGAAAGTGTAGGAAGTTTTGCATCGCATATTTTTACGAATATAGAAGAGAAATTTGTAAGAGGCATTGAGATAACGGCAAATCATTTAAAAAGTGTAACGGAAGGTTACGTTTATGCGAAAGCCACTTTTTTGCACAAAGGCAGAACAACGCAGCTTTTAGATATTCGTATTACCGATGAGCAAGATAATTTAGTTTCTGTATGTCGTTTATCAACCATTAGTTTACCTAGAAAAAAATAATGGAGTTTCAAGACCTTATAGTAAAAACATTAGAACATTATAATAGTAGCTTACCTTTTGTAGTGTATAGAAAACCCAATCAATCATTGGTAAAATTAATGTTACAGCAAGACGATAAGGTATTTAAGGTTGAAGATTTTTCGGAAAGTGGGTTTGTTTTTGCACCGTTTAATGATAAAGAAGATACTATTCTTATTCCTTTTAGTGATTCTGATAATTTTCAAGCTGAATTCAATTATTTACATCAATCAAATAATAAAACCGAAACACCTAAAACAGCCGTAACATTAGAAGAAGATAAAACTAATCATATAAAATTGGTTGAAGCAGGTGTAAAGGCAATAACATCTGGGGCATTTAAAAAAGTGGTGTTGTCTAGAAAGGAAACTGTAGCATTACATTCTAAATCAGTTATTCAAATTTTCACCGACCTATTACAAAGTTACCCATCGGCTTTTGTGTATTGTTGGTGTCACCCAAAAGTAGGGTTGTGGTTAGGAGCCACGCCGGAAACCTTGTTAAAAGTTGAGAACAATCGTTTATCTACAATGGCTTTGGCGGGAACGCAAAAATTTTCTGGAAAATTAGATGTAGAATGGGGAGAAAAAGAACGTGAAGAACAACAATTTGTCACCAATTTTATTGCTGATAGTTTACAACCTTTTGTTAATACTATTGCATTAGGAGATGTGCAAACAGTAAAAGCGGGGAAACTTTTGCATCTTCAAACTAAAATTACAGCTATTCTTAATGGAAATCTTCAAGCAGTTTTAAAGGCGTTGCATCCTACACCAGCTGTTTGTGGCTTACCTAAACAGGTGTCTAAAAGCTTTATAATCAATAATGAAAATTATAAAAGAACCTATTATACAGGGTTTTTAGGAGAGCTTAATTTAAAAGAAGCTAAATCTAGAAATAGAAATCGTCGTAATGTAGAGAATAATGCGTATAGTTCTATTAAAAACATAAGTGATTTGTATGTAAACCTTCGTTGTATGGAAATAGAAGGAGACCAAGCTAATATTTTTGTAGGTGGCGGTATTACAGAAGCTTCAAACCCAATATTGGAATGGGAAGAAACAGTCCATAAATCAGGAACAATGAAACAGGTGTTATAGCTTTTTTTTATAAGCAGTTCTGTTTTTTAAAATGGTATCCATGTGTTGCTTAGACCAATCTGATAGCGCGTTAACAAAAGGAATTAAGCTTTTCCCTAAATCGGTTAATTTATATTCAACTTTTGGAGGTATTTGTGGATAAACCTTTCTGTTAACCAATCCATCAGCCTCTAAGTTTTTTAGTGATACCGAAAGCATTTTTTGTGAAATATCTCCAATAGATTGGTGTATTTCATTAAAACGTAACACATCTTCTTGCTCTAATACCAATAAGATTAATAAAGACCATTTATCGCCAATTCTATCCAAAACATTTCTTACAGGGCAATTTAAAGGCTCGCTAAAATTTATGTCTAATTTTTTCATATATAACTATCTGTTTTTCAGTAAAACTAACATTTAAGTTAGTTGCTGATTAAACCGTAAGTTCTTGTTTTTAAGAAGCTTACTTTTTAACTTTGACTTACCAAAAGTAAGTAAATATATAAAATAAACTTAAAAATAATATTATGATTTTAATTACAGGAGCAAGCGGAAACTTAGGAAACGCCGTAACAAATGAGCTTTTATATAGAATAGAAGCGTCTCAAATAGCAGTTATGTCTAGAGATACAAGTAAGGTAAATAAGTTTAAGAAAAAAGGTGTGCAAATTAGACAAGGAGATTATAACGATTATGAGTCTTTAGTAAAAGCGTTTTCAGGAATTGACAAACTATACTTTGTATCTGGAAGTGATATTGTTTCTAGAATGAAACAGCATGAAAATGTAATAAAAGCCGCTAAGGAAGTAGGTGTAAAGCACATTGTGTACACAAGCTTTCAACGTAAAACCAATAAAAAAGATTCTGTTATACAGTTTGTAGCTGAATCTCATATAAATACTGAAGAACTTATAAAAAACTCAGGAATTTCTTATACTATTTTAAAACATGCTTTGTATATGGAAGTGTTGCCACTTTTCATTGGAGAGGACGTTATTGAAAAACAAACAATTTACTTGCCTGCTAATGCTGGTAAAGTGTCATTTGCTTCTAGATTAGATATGGCGGAAGGTGCAGCAATTATTTTATCAACAACAGGTCATGAAAATAAGGAATACGAATTTGGAGGCGAAGCATCATATGGTATGGAAGATATTGCTCAAATTTTAACAAAATTATCGGGTAAAGACGTTACTTATGTAAGTCCAAAAAAAGATGATTTTGTTACTACCTTAAATGATGCTGGAGTTCCAAAACCAGCTATTGATGTAACAGTAGGGTTTAGTCAAGGTATTGCTGCAGGTGAATTTAACCAGCCTACAACAACATTAAAGGATCTTCTTGGGCGTGAATTATTGTCACTAACAACATACTTGGAAGCAGAATTTTTAGATAATTAATCTTTGTTAAATTATCATCAAAATAAGATAAATTTTATCTATGAAGATATAGATTTAAAAATACGTTAAAGCTAATTAATATCATGCTTTTCAAAGAGTTTATCCGTAAATTTATAGTAAATAAATATATAAAATATAACATATGAAATCTTTTAAAGAGAAATCAATAATTATCACTGGAGCTGCAATGGGGCTTGGATTAGCTACAGCAAAATATTTAGCAGCCAAACAAGCTAATTTAACTTTAGTCGATTATAATAAGGAAGGATTAGACGCTGCAATTAAAGAAATCAAAACAGACTACCCTTCGGTTAATATTGAAGCCGTTTCTGCTGATGTATCTAAAGAAGAAAACGTTAAGAAATATGTAGCCAAAGCTAAAGAAGTCTTTGGTAAAATAGATGGATTCTATAATAATGCAGGGATAGAAGGTAGACAAGCAGATATGGTTGATTACGATTTAGATGTATTTAAAAAAGTTATCGACATTAATTTAATGGGAGTTTATTATGGATTACGCTATGTGTTACCAGAAATGGTTGAACATGGTGGTCGTATTGTTAATGTGGCATCTGTTGGTGGTATTCGTGGGGTTTTAAATCAAACGCCTTATGTTGCTTCTAAACATGCCGTAGCTGGGATGACAAAAAATGCCGCGCTTGAATACGGTAAGCATAGTATTTTCACAAATGCTATTGCGCCAGGGGCAATTTTAACTCCTATGGTTGAAGAAGCTTTTAAACAAGTAAATCCTGATGATCCTAAAGCAGCTGAAGCAGAATATTCTAAAAGGAACCCTACAAGACGTTTAGGTAAACCAGAAGAAGTAGCAAGCTTAGTAGCTTATTTGTTAAGTGACGATTGTAACTATGTTAATGGTCAAGTAATTGCTATAGATGGCGGAGAGTCTAATATGTATGGGAATGCTTAAATATATTATAAATTAATAATAAAGAGGAGTTGTTTTTACAACTCCTTTTTTGTTTTCGTAGATAAGTTTATTATCAGATTATCGCAATAACCCACTAAGATTCTTTAATTTTGCTATACCATTTTAATAATACATGAATTACCCAAAAATTCCACTAGCACAAACTGTTGTTCAGCTTTGTAAAGTAAAAAACATAAAGCATATTGTAATTTCTCCAGGAAGCAGAAGTGCTCCATTAACAATTGGTTTTACAGAAGATGATTTTTTTACTTGCTACAGTATTGTAGATGAGCGTTCTGCAGCTTTTTTTGCTATGGGAATTGCACAAAACATAAAACATCCTGTGGCCTTAGTATGTTCGTCAGGAAGCGCCTTGTTAAATTACTATCCAGCCATAGCTGAAGCGTTTTATAGTCATATTCCTTTAGTTGTATTATCGGCCGATAGACCAGAATATTTAATAGGCATAGGAGATGGGCAAACTATTAATCAGCCAGAGGTATATAAAAATCATATTTTATATTCGGCCAATTTAAAGCTAGATTTAGAAGATACTCCAAAGCGCAAGTCTGACGATGAACCTGTCATTATAAAAAATATAGAAAACCGATTAGAGCGTTTTCTAGGGCTTAAACAAGAAATTCAAGAAGCCAATGAAGAGGACATTAACTTAGCTATTAATAAAGCTATTGTAAAAAATGGTCCAGTACATATTAATGTGCCTTTCGAGGAGCCTTTGTACGATATGGTACAGGAACCAACAGTAACACCAAAAGTTATTGCTCCTCAGGAAATCCCTCAAAAAATAGATACAACAGAATTAAAAGACCTTGTTGATGATTGGAGCAATGCTTCAAAAAAGTTAGTTTTAGTTGGTGTAAACCCGAAAGATAGTATTGACGAAAGATGGTTGAATGATTTGGCTGAAGATGATAGCGTATTAGTTTTTACCGAAACAACGTCAAACCTACATCATAAAGCATTCTTCCCGAGTATAGATAAAATAATCTGGCCTTTAATGGATGACGAATTAGAACAATTACAACCAGATATACTAGTTACATTTGGAGGTTTAATTGTTTCTAAAAAAGTGAAAGCTTTTTTACGAAAACATCAACCCAAACACCATTGGCATATAGATACTGTTGCAGCCAACGACACGTTTTTCTGTTTGGATAAACATATAAAAATGTCACCAAATAGCTTTTTCAGTACCTTTATTCCAAAGTTAACACATCATAGAAAAAGTGATTATAAAACAACTTGGAAAGCGGTTAAAAAACATCGAAAACAAAAACATAACAGTTATTTAGAACAAGTTCCTTACAGCGATTTTTCTGTGTATAATAAGGTGTTTCAAGCGTTGCCAGATCATTCGGTAATGCAATTAAGTAATAGTTCTACTATTCGTTATTCGCAATTATTTGATGTAAACAAAACCATCGAAGTTCATTGTAATAGAGGAACTAGCGGAATAGATGGTAGTATGAGTACCGCAGTAGGTTTTGGGTCGTCAACAACAAAACAAACTATATTTATTACAGGCGATTTAAGCTTTTTTTACGATAGTAATGCCTTGTGGAATAATTATATTCCTGAAAACTTTAGAGTTATTTTAATTAATAATAGCGGAGGTGGAATTTTTAGAATTCTTCCAGGGCATAAAAACACCTCTAATTTTGACCGGTTTTTTGAAACTAAACATGAATTAACAGCGAAACACTTATGTGAAATGTATGGTTTTGAATATAATACTGCTGAAAACTTAGGCGAGCTAGAGGAAAGCTTAAACAACTTTTTCAACACATCAAATCAGCCCAAATTATTAGAAGTCTTTACACCAAGAACGATTAACGATGAGGTGCTTCTTAACTATTTTAAGTTCATTAAATAAACGTTAAATGTGACTTTTTAAATTTTTATGTGTCTTACAAAATAGTTACCTTTAAGAGATTTAAATTTTTAACTAAAAAAGATAAAAATGAGTAAAAGAGACGAATTAATTGCAAAGTATGCAGACAATTTAAAAAATAAAGTTGGTGAAACTCCAGATATGGATTTACTAACCAAAGTAACTGTTGGTTTAGGACCATCTATTTACAATGCAGATGCCGAAACAGTATCTGGTTCTGATGATTCTGAATTAGCGACTGTTAAAAACAACTTTTTAATTAAAAAATTAGGGTTAAGCGATAGTCCAGCACTAGACGAAGCCATTGCAAAAGTTATGGAGCAATACGGTAAGTCTAACCGTAACAAATACAGAGCGGTTGTATATTACTTATTAACGAAGCATTTTAATAAAGAATCTGTTTATTAGTAAACAGATTATCAAAATATATTTAAAAAAAACGCCGCTAAATTAGTGGCGTTTTTTATTTTTAAATATAATTATATCCTATGGAAACAGCAATACCAAAAGAAGCTCTTACGTTTTTTAAAAGACTAGAAAATAATAACAACCGAGAGTGGTTTAACGAACATAAAAAAGAGTTTAAGGCAATAGAAAAAGATGTTAAACAAATCTATAATAATCTGTTAGGATTATTAAATAAGCATGATGCGGTAGATAAGCTAAAAATGTTTCGTATTTATAGAGATGTTAGGTTTTCAAAAAATAAACTACCATATAAAACTCATTTTGGTGGATCATTTCATAGAAACAAACCAGAACTTCGTGGCGGGTATTATTTACACATTGCACCAAATAATCAATCTTTTATCGCAACAGGGTTTTGGCAACCCAATAAAGAAGATTTATTACGAATAAGGAAAGAGTTTGAAATAGATGATGATGAAATTAGAAATATTATAACTCAAGAATCGTTTAAATCGGTTTGGGGTACTATTGTTGGCGATGAAGTTAAAACAGCACCACGCGGATTTGATAAAAAACACCCAGCAATCGATCTTATTAAAAAGAAACAATACATTTTCACCAAAACATACACCGATGCTCAAGTAACATCAAAAGATTTTATAGATGATGTCGATAAAAACTTTAAAGCGATTAGGCCTTTCTTCGATTATATGAGCGATGTGTTAACCACCAATTTAAATGGCGAATCTATTATATAGCTTGTAACACATGGTGTTTTTGTAACATCATTAAATTATCTATCAAGCGTTCTTTAACCAAATTCATCATTCGTTTATTTAAAGCCGATGAATTGGTAATGTAAAACTTGTATTCATCTACTGTAAAAAGTCCAATTACCATACCTTTAAGCGAATTTCTAAACTTCATATCCTTATGTATGGCGTTTTCAATATAATCTATTTGCTTTTCGTTAGATAAATCGTAAAACACATTTTTATGCTTATTGGCATAATTTCTAAATACTTCAACAAACAAATCGTTTTGGAGTTTAATAATAGGTCTTAGCGTTTTATTTTGAAAACGCTCGTCGTTACTCATATTCTCTGGAAAAACTATTGAACTAATTTGAGGACGACACTGTAAGAGGTCTTGGTTTCTGTTGTTCATCTTTAGAAGTTTTCAATAAATTTAAAAAGATAGTTGTCTCAAGTAAACCATTACATAAATTGATGTTAACAAGGTTATTAACAATAACTTTTTAGCATGTATATATAAATCTTTGTTATGCTTGTTGTTGGTATGGCTTAAGAATATCGAGTATCTTTACGTAAAAAGAACACCATATGAAGTTTGGAAGCGTAGATAATCCAGAAACAATCGATTTTACCTTACCGCAAGACCATATAGACACAGTTAGAGTTTTATATAAAGCGAAAGATGATAATGTACCCGAAATTTATGTAGGCTGTGCCAAATGGAACAGAGCCGATTTAAAAGGGTTTTATCCACGAGGCACAAAAGACGAGCTAGAGTATTACTCAAGACAATTTAATAGCATAGAACTTAATGCTACATTTTACAGAATTTTTCCTGCCGAGCAATTCGAAAAATGGTACAATAAAACTCCAAAAGGGTTTAAGTTTTTCCCAAAACTAAATCAGGAAATTAGTCACTGGAAACGATTAAATGAGGTAAAAGAAGTTGTAGAGAATTATTTATATAATGCCTCCAATTTAAAAGAAAAGTTAGGCACTATATTTTTACAAATGCACAACAATTTTGCACCAAAAGATTTTAACCGTGTTGTGAATTTTGTAGAGAGTTGGCCTAAAGAAGTATCACTAGCTATAGAGTTTAGGCATACCAAATGGTATAATGACGAGGTTGTTGCAAACCAATTATACGATTTGTTAGAAAAAAATAACATTTCCAACGTTATTGTAGATACTGCAGGAAGGCGCGATTTAATGCATATGCGTTTAACAAGCCCTACAGCCTTTGTACGTTATGTAGGTGCTAACCATACATCAGATTATTCTAGGTTAGACGATTGGATAACACGTATAAAAGAATGGAGCGAGCAAGGTATTAAGGAAATAGATTTTTTTATTCATCAAAATATTGAAAAAGAATCCCCTTTATTAGCGGCTTATTTTATTGAAAAATTAAATACCGAATTAGGATATAACCTAACCATACCAAATAATAACAATCAAAGTAAATTATTATAAAATATGAGATTTCACACACGAAAATGGGTAAAACCCGAAGATTTAAATCCAAACGGTACATTGTTTGGAGGTCGGCTTTTAGCATGGATTGACGAAGAAGCTGCATTATATACACTTATTCAATTAGAAAATAAGCGTATTGTTACAAAATTTATGTCCGAAATAAATTTCAAAAGTTCAGCAAAACAAGGTGATATTGTTGAACTTGGTATTGAAGTAGTAAATTTTGGAAAAACCTCCTTAACGTTACATTGCGAAGCTAGAAATAAAATGACACGAGAAACCATTTTAACAATAGACAATATTATTATGGTTAATCTTGGCGAAGATGGTAAACCAACACCACATGGTAAAACCAAGATAGAGTACGTAAAAGATAGGTTGAGTTAAAACTTAATGGCTTTACAGCATCTAAGATTGTAGTATTATTCGTAAATTATAGTGGTGTAAATAAGAACACTTTAAATTAACTTAAAACCTTCACAATATGAAAAACAACTTTTTACTATTACTATTATCTTTTGTCTTGGTTTCTTGTGGCTCCACAAAGTCTGTCTCCAAAAGAGTTATGAAAGGCTATTGGACATTAGATGCTATTACTTACAGTGAATCGGGAAAGTTTAATGTAACGCTATTTAGCGATGCTTCAACCGATTGTTTTACAAATAGTACTTGGCGATTTATTCCTAATAATAACACAGGAATTTATACTTTAACGGGGAGTGATTGTAACGCTTCAGAAGATCGTCATTTTGTTTTTACTATAGATGAAGTTGATAAAGAGTCAGGACTGTATGACTTTCTATTAAAACCAACAAACTCAAAACACAAATCTGAAACAAATCACGGCTTTCGTGTAAAACTCGCGCAGTTAAGTGAAACAAGTATGCAATGGCAACAATCGGTGTCTTTAGAAGGAAAACCGTTTACTATTTATATGAACTTTTCTAAAATAAATGAATAATATGAAAACAACAGGTAATAAATATGCAGCTATTGTGTTAGCTGTAATCTTTTCAATAAGTTTAATTAGTTGCGAAGCAACAAAAAATGCAAACAATAAACAAAAAGGAGCTGCTATTGGAGCGGCTGGTGGCGCTATTATTGGTGCTATTATTGGTAACAATGTTGGAAAAGGCGGAAATGGTGAGTTAGGCGCTGTTATTGGTGGTGTTGTTGGTGGTGGCGCTGGCGTTTTAATTGGTCATAAAATGGATGAACAAGCCAAGCGTATTGAAGAAGAAATTCCAGGAGCAGAAGTAGAGCGCGTAGATCAAGGTATTGTAGTCACTTTTGATGAAAATAGTGGTGTTTACTTTGCTACAGAAAAGTATAATATTAATGCGGCATCACAAACCACATTAAACAAACTAGCGGCTGTACTTAAAGATTATCCAGATACAAATGTTTTAGTAGTTGGGCATACCGATAGTAGAGGAGATGAGAATTATAATATGACGTTATCTAAAAATAGAGCGAATTCAGTTAAAGATTATTTTGTACAACAAGGTTTAAGTGCCTCAAGGTTTACAACTAACTGGTTTGGCGAAACACAACCTAAATACGATAATAATACAGTTGAAGGTCGCGCCAAAAACCGTCGTGTTAATGTCGCAATAGTGCCTAATGAAGATATGATTCAAGAAGCTAAGACTAATAGTAATTAGTACAGTAATTTTTACCAAAAGAAAAGGCAACTAAGTTTTAGTTGCCTTTTTTGTTTATTCAGGAGTTTTCGCGTCTAAACTAAGTTCGAAAACTTCAAGGTTAAAATAGGGTACTGCGGATAAGGAATGATCGAAAATATCGGCAATAATATATTCGTAATTTTCCCAACGCTGATCGCTGCTAAAGGCATAAATCTCTAATGGAATGCCTTGCGGTGTTAGTGCAAGTTGACGAATCATAATTGTCATATCCTTATTAATAGCCGGATGGTTTTCAATATACGATTGCACATATTTTCTAAACACGCCTAAGTTGGTAAGGTTTCTACCATTAATAAGTAACGATTTGTCTATGTTGTTTTTTTCATTAAAATTGTTAATATCAGATTGCCTGGTGTTTAAATAATCTGTTATTAATTGAATATTCTTAAGCTCATCAATTGTATCTTCACTTAAATAATGAACACTACTTGCTTTTATTATAATAGAGCGTTTAATCCGTCTGCCACCAGACTGGCTCATGCCGCGCCAGTTTTTAAACGCATCCGATATTAATGCGTATGTAGGGATATTGGTTATGGTTTTATCGAAGTTTTGTACTTGAACAGTAGACAGGTTTATTTCTATAACATCGCCGTCGGCACCATATTTCTCCATAGTAATCCAGTCGCCAATTCTTATCGTATCGTTTACAGCTACTTGAATACTAGCGACAAACCCTAAAATGGTGTCTTTAAAAATAAGCAGCATTACAGCAGAAGCAGCGCCTAATGTGGTGAAAAATTTCCAAATAGAGATATCGGAAATAACAACAAAGGCAAAGCCAATGCCTACAACCCAAGAGAATAACAGGACAACTTGGATATAGCTATCTATAGGTTTGTCTTTTAATCTAGGTTTGGTTTTAAAATAACTTTCAAACGTTTTTAAAACACTACGTAAAATCCAGATAAATAAAACAATGCCGTAAATTTTAATAAGCTTTTCTATGGGTGATTCAAATCCAGGGAAATCTTCAAAAACAACAGGAAAAAGTTTTAATGTAATTAATAAAGGAACTAAATGTGCAATATAGTTAGGAGCTTTATGCTCGATAAGCATATCATCGAAATGTGTTTTTGATTTGTAAGCAAATGTATGGAAAGCTCTAACGAGTACTTTTTTAGCTAAGAAATCAGAAACCAGTATTAATACTAATAAAATAATGGCGAAGGCAAACATATTTAAATATGTTGCTGTAGTTTCACCAATACCTAATTCGGTAAAATAATTAAAGAAAAACTGTTTGTAGTTGGTCATTTAAACGGTTTGTTGTTTTAAAATTTTTTGATCTACATAAAATGTAGCAAAAGGAATTATCGATGCCAAAATAACAAGGGTAAATGTTTTGGTTTTCCATTGTAATTCTTTGCCTATTAATATAGCTAAAACAATGTATCCAACAAATAAAAGTCCGTGTGGCATACCTAATAATTTCACATATTGTGGATCATGACCTATATACTTAATAGGAACAGCAATAAAAAGAAGCAGAATATAAGAAATACCTTCCAATAAGGCAATAATTCTAAATACAGATATAAGTAATTTCATACAGAATGGGTTTTTAAATGCAAAAATACAATCTAAACCCTTAATTATTCACGAATATTTGTTAATAATAATTTAAATGATAAATATTGTATTTGCGTATAAAACAGTAACTTATCGGATAAAACTAACTAACAACGATTAAAATATTTATTATTTAAAATTAATAATAGTTTTACTTATAAGAGTATTTAAAAGTAGGCTATTGGTAGTGATGTATCTGTTTAATAACAAATTAAAAAAATGTATAATTATCCTATGGTTAGTAATAGGAGGAGGCGTGTTTGCCCAAACAACCCTAATTCCAGATTCTAATTTTGAACAAGCTCTTATTAATATAGGGATTGATACTAATGGTTTAAATGGTAATATTTTAAATAGTGATGCTATTACTGTAGAGTACTTAAACTTGGATCATAGTTTTATTAGTGATTTATCAGGTATAGAAGCATTTTCTAATTTAAAATATTTATTCTGTTTTGGAAATAATATATCAAATGTAAATTTATCACAAAACACAGAGTTAAAAAAGTTAGATTTACAGGAGAATAGTTTGTTATCTCTAAATGTGTCTAACAATACTAAGTTAAGAGAGCTTTATGTTAATTCTAATATATTGTCAAGTTTAGATGTAACAAACAATCCTTCTTTAAAAATACTAGAGTGTAGTTTAAACAATTTATCTAATTTGAATGTTACACAAAATCATAATCTTGAGCGACTAAATTGTTATTCAAATAATTTATCTAGTTTAAATATTACAAGTAATATCGAGTTAAAAAGTCTTACAACAACATTTAACCCCATAGGAAATCTAGACGTTTCTAGTAATACTCAGTTAGAGTTTTTATCTTGTGGCTCTAATGATTTATCATCGTTATCATTGGTTAATAACGTTATGTTAAAGTATATAGACTGTAGTAATAATACTATAACAGCGTTAGATATTTCTTCAAGCCATAATTTAGAGCGCTTATTTTGTAGTAATAATAATATTAATGCTTTAGATTTTTCTAATGCAAACGATTTAATCACATCTTATGCAGATAATAATAACATTAGTTTTCTAGATTTTTCAAACTGCAGCAATGTAAGACGTCTTAGGTTTAACAATAACACACTTTCAAATGTAGATTTAAGAAACCAAAATAATCATAATATAGTTGAGCTAGAAATGCTGCAAAACACAAATCTTTCTTGTATTTATGTTGATGATACTAGCGCTTCATATTTACAAGACTGGAGTGTAGGGAGTTCGTGTCATTTTGTTGAAAATGAGACAGAGTGTAATGCTTTATCTGTTGAACAGGAAAAACTAGATAATATATCAAGCTTACAAATATTTCCTAACCCAACTAAGGGTAAAATTACAATTAAAACAGAGTTTGCTATTAATGGAAAGTTAACCGTATATACGTTAAATGGTCAAACCGTGTTCTCAACAGATTTACAAAATATAAATAGTCAAGAAATTTATTTAGGCAATCTACAATCAGGTATTTACATGTTAAAATTGTTTTCTCATCAAGAAAATATAACCCAAAAACTAGTTATAAAATAACTATAGTTTAAAAGTAATAATTACTGTATTTTTAAAATAGTTCTCGTATCAGTTAGTTTATAGTGTCACTTTATTAATTTTAACTTTACATTAATTAAATGCATCACCATTTATGTGTATTTTTATCTAGATTAACAAATTAGCACAAATGAAATACCTTAAATTATCACTCACATTACTTATTGTTTTTTTAGTTTCATGCAAAGAAAAAACACAAGAAGAAGTGGCCGAAGTAAAACCAACAGAGTTTAAAATTAATTATGAAAAGTTCACACTTGATAATGGACTAGAAGTCATCTTACACGAAGATCATAGCGATCCTATTGTGGCTGTAGCAACCATGATGCATGTAGGATCTAATAGAGAAAAACCTGGCCGAACTGGGTTTGCTCATTTTTTTGAGCATATGAGTTTTAATGATTCCGAGAATGTGCCACGTGGCGCTAATAGAAAAATGATTCCGGAGTGGGGAGGAAGTAGAAATGGTGGAACTTGGAGTGATGGTACGGTATATTATGAAGTGGTTCCTAAAGATGCCTTCGATAAAATTATGTGGATCGATTCCGATCGTTTTGGTTACATGATAAATACGGTTACCAAAGCAGCTTTAGAGCGAGAAAAGCAAGTGGTGAAAAACGAAAAACGCCAACGTGTAGATAATGCACCTTATGGCTATACCGATGAAATTATTCGTAAAAACTTATATCCAGAAGGGCATCCTTACAATTGGACAGTTATTGGTCAGTTGCCAGATTTACAAGCCGCTACAATTGACGATGTTAAGGAGTTTTACAATAAATATTATGGCGCTGCAAATGCGACTTTGGTTATTGCAGGCGATATTGATGTTGCTGAAACAAAGCAAAAAGTAAAACAGTGGTTTGGTGAAATTAGAAAAGGGCCAGATGTAGAACCACTACAACCTATGTCCGTAACGTTAAATGAAACAAAGTCGTTATACTTCGAAGATAATTTTGCAAAACTACCTGAACTACGTATAGTAATACCTACCGTAGAAGAATATCATAAAGATACTTACGCCTTACAAATATTAGGTAATTTATTAAGCGGTAGTAAAAAAGCGCCGTTATATAAAGTGCTGGTTGAAGAAAAGAAATTAGCTCCTAACATTGGTGCTTACCAAAGTAGTAGCGAGTTAGCAGGAGAGTTTATATTTAGAGTTCGTGCCAATGCAGGAACAGATTTAGATAGTGTAAAACTAGCTATAAATGAAGGGTTAACACGTTTTGAAGAGCAAGGTGTTAGCGAAAAAGATTTAAAGCGTATTAAAGCTGAATTAGAAACAGGCCTATATCGTGGTGTAAGTACTGTGTTAAACAAGGCTTTTCAATTAGCTCAAGATAACGAGTTTAATGGAGACCCAAGCTACATCACGCAAACAGCTAAGCTTACTAAAGCCGTTACCCCAGAAGATGTTATGCGCGTTTATAACAAGTACATAAAAAATGCCAATTATGTTATGACAAGCGTTGTACCCAAAGGACAATTGGAATTAGCAATAACAAATGCAGATAAAGCTGAAGTGTGGATTGAAGAAGTAAAACAAGATGTAGCAAGCGAAGAAGTAAGTCAAGGTGAAGAAGCCGAATACGAAAAAACACCATCTAAATATGATAGAAGTGAACCACCTTTTGGAGAATTACCATTGTTTGAAACACCAGAAGTTTACCAAGAGAGCTTAGAGAATGGCTTAACTGTTTATGGCATTGAGAATAATGAAGTGCCTTTAATACAGTTCGACATTACCATTCCTGGAGGACATTTAATGGATCCAGAAGGAAAATCTGGAGTTGCTAATTTATTCACAGACCTTATGATGGAAGGTACAGCCAATAAAACCCCAGCAGAGTTAGAAGAAGCAATTGGTCTTTTAGGAGCTAGTATTAACATGTATGCAGCTTCAGAAGATATGCATATTTCAGGATCATGTTTGGCTAAAAACTTTGAGGAAACCATGAAACTGGTTAAAGAAATTATTTTAGAACCTCGTTGGGATACGAAAGAGTTTACCCGTTTAAAACAAGCCTTAGAAACTAGTTTAAAGGATAGCGAATCCAACCCAAGAAGAATAGCATATAACGTTTATGCAAAATTACTGTATGGCGACAACCATAACTTTGGAGTGCCAACTTCAGGAACCTTGGAAACAGCCAAGACCATCTCTATAGAAGACCTTCAGGCGTTCTATAGTAAACTATCTCCAGAAGGTGCTAACTTACACGTAGTGGGCGATTTAAATCAATCTCAAGTTATGAATGTAGCTGGAGTGTTAAACGACTGGAATACCCCTCAATCAATACATCCGCAGTACAATTTACCAGAAACCCCTAAAACAAACACGGTTTATTTTGTTGATGTACCAGGATCTAAACAATCGGTATTATATATAGGTAAATTAGTTTTATCTGAAACGAACCCAGAAGCCAATAATCTAGCTTATGCTAACGAGATTTTAGGAGGTGGTTCAAGCGGACGCTTATTTCAAACATTACGTATAGAAAAAGGATATACTTATGGAGCATATTCTGGAATACGTGAAAGTAAAGAAGTAGGGCCATTTTATATAAACTCTAGTGTAAGAGCAAACGCCACCTTAGCATCTTTAGAAATTATTAAAGATATGGTCGCTAGTTATGCTGATAACTTTGGTGAAGAAGAATTGAATATAACTAAAGACAAACTACTTAAAGGAAACACAAGAGCATTAGAAAGCCTAGGTGCAAAACTTGGTATGTTGCAAGATATTAGTAAATACAATAAACCAGTAGATTTTGTAAAGCAGGATCAAAATGAATTAGTAGCCATGTCGTTAAGCGATTATCATAACATGATTAACAAATACCTACAAGAAGAAGACATGCTTTATGTGGTAGTAGGTGATAAAGAAACACAATGGCAGGAAGTTGAAAAGTTAGGAAAACCTATGGTAGAATTAGATATTCAAGGCAATAAAGTAAAATAGAACTAAATAAAATAAAACCAGTAAAAAGCGACGTATCTCTATGCGTCGTTTTTTTAATATGTATATTTACCATGTGCGATAATACCTCTGTATTTATAAACCGACATGTATCAAAACATTGAAAAACATATAACTAACTATGTAAAGGCATCAGCTAATGATTTGCAGGTCTTTACATCAAAGTTGACGGCTGTTAATATTAAGAAAAAAGCATTTTTATTAGAGCCTGATACCTTCATTCATAATGAGTATTTCGTTGAAAAAGGCTGTTTAATTGCGTATTATTTAGATACTAAAGGTAATAAACACATTGTACAATTTGCTATTGAAAATTGGTGGATTGGAGATTTTGACGCGTATTTTAATAACACCCCATCCAAACTATACATTCAAGCTATAGAAGATGCCTCTTTACTTGCGCTTAGTAAAAAGCAGTTTAACCAACTCTTATTAGAAGCGCCTATTTTTGAAAGGTATTTCCGTACTTTAGTTACTAATGCTTTTATTGCTCAGAGAAAACGTATTTTATCAACACTACACAATTCGGTTAAAGAACGTTATCAGGAATTTAAAGTACTTTATCCTACTATTCAAGATAGGGTTCCTAATTACCATATTGCGAACTATTTAGGGATGTCTCCAGAAAGTTTAAGTCGTGTGCGTAAGCAGTTGAAAGGTTAAAGTTTTGTGAATTGATTTAGGTCAATTATATTTTAATATACGTCCTTTAATTTTGTATTAAATTGTTTTAGTACAATGAAAAGGTTACTAAAGATACTTTAGTAATGGCTAAAATGTAGTATCTTAAAGACAATAAAAAATCCTAAGCTTAAAACTAAACCAATGTCACAATCACTATTAAAACCTTACGACAAATTAGCCCTAAAAAACCGAGTTGTTATGGCACCTATGACGAGAAGTCGTGCCGAAAATACCGAAAAACAACCTGTAGAAATGCATGCGTTGTATTATGAGCAAAGAGCATCGGCAGGATTAATTATTACTGAAGGTTCGCAAGTTTCTGAACAAGCTGTAGGGTATATATTCACACCAGGAATACACAGTAAAGCACAAGTTGAAGGCTGGAAAAATGTTACCCAACGCGTTCATGATAAAGGTGGAAAAATCTTTATTCAATTATGGCATGTTGGTCGTATATCACATCCTGATTTTCATAATGGCGAATTACCATTAGCACCATCAGCTATTAATCCTAAAGCACAATCATTTACACCTAACGGATTTAAAGATACTGTAACCCCTCGTGAAATGACAAAGGAGGATATTAAGCAAACCATTGCTGATTTTAAAAATGCAGCAGTTAATGCTATGGAAGCTGGGTTTGATGGTGTAGAAATACACTCATCAAACGGGTATTTATTTCATCAATTTTTTAGTAATTGTTCTAATAGAAGAACAGATGAATATGGTGGGAATGCCGAAAATAAAAGTCGATTCTTTTTCGAGGTATTAGATGCGGTGAAACAAGTCATGCCAGAAGATAAGATAGGTGTTAGGTTTAACCCCTCTTTACATGGCTTATTTGGTATAACTGTTGACGAAGAAACAATACCTACTTTTGAGTATATCATTAAAAATCTTAACAATTATAATTTAGCTTATGTGCATTTATCTGAGCCGTTTACCGATGTTTCTAATGTGCCTCATGCTGTAACCAATATAGCAGCTCATTTTAGACCACTATATAATGGCACACTAATGATTAATGCAGGATTTACTCAAGAATCTGGAAATAAAGCTATAGCTAATGGCTTAGCTGATTTGGTAGCTTTTGGTAAACCATTTATATCTAATCCAGATTTAGTTGAAAGGTTTCAGCATAATATTCCACTAACCCAATGGGACAATGATACCTTTTACACGCAAGGTGAAAAAGGCTATACCGATTATAAAAAAGCAGAATTAAATAAAACCAATTAAACACACACAACTATGAAATTTTCAAGACACGCAAAAGCAGTATGGAAAGGAGCCGGAAAAGAAGGAAGCGGCACGTTAACAACAGATAGTAAAGTTTTAAACAATACAAGCTATTCGTTTCATACAAGATTTGAGGATGGTGATGGTACCAATCCAGAAGAGCTTGTAGGGGCAGCTCATGCAGGATGCTTTGCCATGCAATTAAGTTTTTTATTAGGAGAAGAAGGTGTAACACCAAACACATTAGATGTTGCTGCCTCAGTAAACTTTAAAGATGGTAGTATTGTACAAATAGAGCTTAATTTACAAGCCGATGTACCTGGTATTAGTGAAGATAAGTTTAAAGAAGTAGCTACAAACGCTAAAAATGTTTGCCCTATTTCAAAATTACTAGATACCGATATTAAATTACATATTAGTCTTAATCAATAAAAAGAATACTATGACAACAGTTAAAGCATACGGGTCTACAGCGCCAGAAAACGCTTTAGAACCCTTAGATATAAAACGAAGAGACGTAGGAGAAACTGACGTTAAAATAGATATTTTGTACTGTGGTGTATGCCATAGTGATATTCACACTGCTAGAAACGAATGGGGCGGGGCAAAGTACCCTGTTGTACCAGGACATGAAATTATCGGTCGTGTGGTTACTGTTGGCGATGACGTAGCCAATTTTAAAGTAGGCGATTTAGTAGGTGTAGGATGTATGGTTGATTCCTGTCAAACATGTAATTCCTGTAAAAACGATCTTGAACAATTTTGTGAAAATGGCGCTACTTTTACCTATGGTAGTGCAGACCAACACATAAAAGGGCAACAAACTTATGGAGGCTATTCTACTATGGTAGTTGTAGATAAAGAGTTTGTGTTACGTGTGCCAGAAAATATCGATCCTGCTGGCGCCGCACCACTACTATGTGCTGGTATTACAACGTGGTCGCCTTTACGCCATTGGAATGTGAAAAAAGGCGATAAAGTAGGTGTTATAGGACTTGGAGGTTTAGGCCATATGGGCGTAAAGTTTGCTCATGCTCTTGGTGCCGAAGTTGTTATGATTACAACATCACCAGAAAAAGGAAACGATGCAAAAGCGCTTGGTGCAGACGATGTTTTAATCTCGACAGACCAAGAGGATATGGCAAAACATGCAGCAAGTTTCGACTTTATACTTAACACCATTCCTGTTGGGCATAAAATGGATCCTTACATTCAGTTACTTAAAATAGATGCCACAATGGTTATTGTTGGTGCAGTCGAACCATTAGAACCATTCCACGGTGGAGGACTTATAATGGGACGTAAACGTGTAGCAGGATCTCTTATTGGAGGTATTAAAGAAACCCAAGAAATGCTAGATTTTTGTGGCGAGCACAACATTGTTTCAGATATTGAAATGATAAATATGCAAGATATTAATACCGCTTACGACAGAGTAGTAAAGTCAGATGTGAAATATCGATTTGTTATCGATATGAAATCCCTTAAATAATAATATGAGTTTAATTAATGATTTACAGTGGCGTTATGCCGCTAAAGCGATGAACGGAAAGACCGTTCCACAAGAAAAAATAGATTACATATTAGAAGCTGCGCGTTTAGCACCTTCATCATCAGGGCTCCAACCTTATGAGATTCTTGTTATTACTAATAAAGAGCTGCAGGAAAAGATAAAACCTATAGCGTTTAACCAAAGTCAAATTGTCGACGCATCGCATGTATTGGTATTTGCAGCTTGGGATAATTACACTCTAGATCGTATAGAGAATGTATTTCAAGCGACATTAAAAGAACGCAACTTACCAAGTGATACTATGGATGCTTATAAAGAGCGTTTGTGGGGATTATACGAACCACTAGGTGAGGAGTGGCACGCGCACCATACAGCTAAACAAGCGTATATTGCGTTTGGTATGGCTATAGCAGCTGCTGCCGAGCAAAAAGTTGACGCAACCCCAATGGAAGGTTTTGATGCTGAAGCGCTAGATAATCTTTTAGAGTTAAATAAAAAAGGCTTAAAGTCAGCTTTGGTATTAACATTAGGTTATAGAGATGATAATAACGACTGGTTGGTTGGTATGAAAAAAGTGCGTACACCAAAAGATAAGTTTATTACAGAGCTTGTTTAAAGATAAATATGTATTACACAAAATACACTACGGTGCTTGTAGTGTTTTTTTTGATTGGTTAGTTTAGTTGACAAAAGCAGTCCGTCATAATGGGCTGCTTTTTTTATTATATCTTACTTTGTTCTTTTAAATGGGTGTCGCCATACATCGATAAAATAAGTTATTGGGAGTGTGGTGGTTACGTTTATCGTTTTTTTAATGCTTTCATATGATTTTTTTAATAGTGCATATTTAGTAGCTTAATTTTGAGTGTATTAAATGCTATTTTCATGAAAACATTACGAATTATTTTAAGTCTTTTAGGGAGTTTATCACTAGGACAGTATGTTATTGCACAAGATGCAGCAATACAGGTTACTGAAGATGTCCCTTTTGATTATGCTTCGCGTCATGCTATTTACGATTTTACAGAAACTGACTTAAATACTGTTGATAGTATTCCAGATTTTCAATTGAAAGAAACCCCTTTAAAATTAACAGGTATCGTATATCAGGCTGACGGTGTAACTCCTGCCAAGGATGTGATTGTGTTTATACGTCATGCCGATGAGAATGGTAAGTTTGATGTTCGTACTAAAAGTGAGAAACGGTATGTTTACCATCGTGGTTGGGTAAAAACCAATGCTAAAGGCGAATATACTTTTTACACATTTATACCAGGATCATACGCGCATAGTAAAGAATTACGTCGTATTTATGCGAGCGTTAAAGTTGCTGGTGAGCTAGAGTATAATTTACCAGACTTTATTTTTGATGATGATCCGTTTTTAACGAAACGTTGCCGTAAACGTATTGCTAAAAAGGGTGTAAATTGTATTCTTACCACGTTAAAAAAAGAAAACTATTATCTAGCCGAAAAGGATATTGTGCTTCGTCCAGCAGTTATAGAATAGGGATAATATTTTTATTCTTTTAGTTTTTTATAAAATTCATCTGTAACAAATACAGTGTTTTTTTGTCTTATTAAGTATATCATCAATCAATCATCAAAAATGAAATACTTAAAACTTCTATCGCTATTTATTGTTATTAGCTTCAATGTAAACGCACAAGACAAGTTAAATTTATATTCAGATAAACAAGCGAATGACACTTACGCTATAACACATGTGAATGTCATCCCAATGACTAAAGACAATACGGTCATTAAAAATGCTACTGTTGTAATACAACACACAAAAATCCAATCCATTAATGGAGCAATTCCAAAGCATGCAAAAATAATCGATGGAACAGGTAAGTGGCTCATTCCAGGATTAATCGATATGCACGTTCATAATCTTGCAAGTTCTAGCCCTTTTGTTATGTATCCAACAAAAGGTCCGTTAGTAAATTATAATACGCAAGATTTAATGACATTGTATGTTGCAAATGGTGTGACAACTGTTTTTGAATTAAGCGCAAAGCCAGAACATATAGGACAACGTAATGAAATTACTAGAGGCGATGTTATTGGACCAAGGATAGCTCTAGCAGCCTTAATTGATGGAAAAGGAATGAGTATGACAGCAACAAATCCATCTGACGGAAGGCAAGCTGTACGAATAGCAAAAGCCGAACAATACGAGTTTATTAAAGTTTATAGCCAATTAAACGAAGAAACCTTTAAGGCAATAATAGATGAAGCCAAACAGCAAAACATGAAAGTTGTTGGGCACATTCCAACTGTATTTAAAGGAAAGCCAGGCAAAGATTTTTTTATTCCGCATTTTGGTTTAATTGCACACGCCGAAGAATTGTCTAAGCAAACTAACGATTATAGTTATGAAAAAGCCAAAGAGTTTGCTCGCTTAGCAAAAGAAAATGGTACGCGGTTAATTCCGAATTTAAGCAATATGGAATCCATTATTAAACAAGCAAAATCATTACAAAGTATTCAAGATTTGCAAAGCTTTAAGTATGTGCATCCACTCATGCAAAGTAAATGGCTAACTGCAAATCGTTACAATGGCGCATCTGAAGAACTAATTGAGTATTTCCAACACCAGGCTGATTTTCATAAACTAATTGTTAAAGCTTTTAAAGAAAATAACGTTCCTATGGTTGCAGGAACCGACGCTGGCACCTCTGGTATTGTTTGGGGATTTTCATTGCACGACGAACTTAAACTATTAGTAGAAGCTGGTTTAACTAATGAAGAAGCATTAGCTTCAGGAACAAGACTAGGAGCAAAATGGCTTGAAATTGATGATAAAGTTGGAACCATAGAAATGGGCAAATTTGCAGATTTAATTTTACTTGAAGACAACCCATTGTTAAATATTAGCAATACACGTAAAATTTCAGGAGTATTTGTAAATGGAAAATGGCTTGATGAAACAAAAATTGATTCCATGCTGTTAGGGGTAGAAAATTGGAATAATGCCAATAAAGAAAATTACGATTGGAATGCACTTATAAACAGTTTAAATGATTATTAAAAAATAATTTTCATATATGAAATAGTTATCTTTTTAGGAAACCCATAAGAATTTAATCTAACACTATGTAGTATTTTTGCATTAGTAGTTTATACACTAATAACTATAGGAAGTTTCTTTTAAAATATCAAATTATATTTTGAAATACATAGAAGAAAGCTGTATCTCTATCCAAAAACTTAACACGTTTTTCTTAAATTCGAGGTTTCAATATTAACCCTAACAGAATTAACCTAATAATGAAATCTACATTAATCACCATTACTTTTTTATTCCTTAGTATTCACCTAACAGCCCAAGTATCAAAAAGCATCATAGGAAAATGGGTGCCCGTAAAAACCGATTTTTATAGTGATTCTGAATTAGAAAACACTGTAAAACAAAATAGCAACAAATCATGTGTGTCTTACATTGAGTTTTTAAAGGAAGGCATAATAATGACTAAGGATTTTAATTCAGATTGTGAAGAAATAAAAGCAGACCCGGGAATATTTAATAAAATAGGAGAAGATTGGTACAAAATTTCTGTTGATGAATTGAAAGACCAAAAAGTTCAGATAGAAGTAGACGGCAATCAAATGAAAATGCATATAAGTACTGGTGAAACAAGTAAAGCTGTAGCACTGTTAAAACGCTATAGTGCTATTACAGATACTAAAGCAAAGAAAGAGAAAGAGGATGAGATTATGTATAAAGATGGTGTTAAACATGGTTTAGCTAAATATTATCATGCCAATGGTCAGTTATCTTCAATAGGTAGCTATTATTGGGGTAGAAAGATTAATGAATGGAAATTTTACAATAAGAATGGCGTATTAATAAAAATAGGAAACTATGCAAATGATAAGGCTACAGGAGTGTGGAAGTATTACGATGAAAATGGACTGCTAACTAGTGCTGGCAATTTTGAAAATGGGATACCTGAAGGGGAGTGGCGATCGTATTATGCTAATAATGAGATTGAAATGATAGGAAGTTTCTTAAATGGTAAAAAAGAAGGTAAATGGAACGAGTATTTCGATAATGGGGCATTAAAAAGCACAGGCTATTACCAAAATAACGAAAAAATAGGCGTCTGGAAGTTTTACGATAAATATGGTGGTTTAATTAGAAACGAAAAGCATTAAAATAAAATATAATTTTTGTTGAAATTTACATTAGTCATAATAATAGATTGATCAACCAAAACCCATAGCAGTTTTACCATTCGTCAATATGAGTAATACTATTGAAAACGAATATTTCTGTGATGGGTTAACCGAATAAATTATAACACTTTAGCGAAAATTAAACAACTATCAGTCAAGCAAAGGAAATTCATTAGGTTTTAAATTATAGATTTATTACTAAGTAATTATAAATGCAATTTTTCTAGAACCAATGCTACTTATTAAAAAAAAACCTATCTTCTACCTGTAATAAATCTTTTATTTAGCCACTAACCAATAAAAGAATACTATTGAGTAGCGATTTTTATAAAACATCCATTTTACCTTTTGCAGGAATAATTATCAAATTATGTCGGGCGTATACAAACTCGCAAGAAGATTTTGAAGATTATTACCAAGAAGTGTGTTTACAAATTTGGAGAAGTAAAGAGAACTTTCGTGAGGAATCTCAGTGGAGCACCTGGGTGTATCGGATTTCATTAAACGTTTGTTTAACCTTACTTAAGAAAAAGAAAAATAATGTTCAACATTTTGCATCTGATTCTATAACAGCAGAAGAAACAGAGGACAACTTTGCATTTTCAGACGAGTCTCTAAATTTATTATACGACGCTATTAGAAAATTGTCAGAAATAGATAGAGCAATCATTATGTTGTATTTAGAAGAAAAATCGCAAAAGGAAATTGCTGAAATTATAGGAACAAATCCTAATAATATTGGAGTACGAGTGAAAAGAATTAAAATGAGATTAAAAAAAATATTAGATGGAAAAATCTATTGAAAATATTTGGAAAGAGGGGTTTCTTAAAAGTGATGCCTTAGTTGCACCAAAAATCAATAACCTGTATAGCCAAAAATCAATTCATATCATTGATAAATTTAAACGGATGTTTAGAATCAACTTAATTGCAATTGTTGTATTCTCATTTGCTTTTTTAGTAGTCTCATATTTTATCGGAATACCAATAACAGGTATTATATTTTTTGTGATGCTTTGGGTGCTTGTATATTTCAATAAAAAGTTATTAAATGATTTAGAGCAAATAGATTTGGGTGACAGTAGTTATCAATATTTAAAAGCATTTAACCAATGGAAAAATAAACAGATATCGATAAATAAGAAATTCTCAAGATTTTTGTACCCAATGATATTTATATCAATGCTTTTAGGATTTTGGTTTAAAGATGCCGAAGGAATGCCTTTAGGTGAAAGACTTGTAGACAAAATTCTCATTGGTTTTCCTGACATATATTTGGTAAATGGAATTCCGCTGATAGGAGTCGTCATTGTCCTATTAATTTTAGTTTTACTGGCGTATTTTGGAGGTCGGATTTATAAATGGGATTTGAACATTGTTTATGGAAGGATATTCAGAAAACTAGATGAATTAATGACAGATATAGAAAGTTTAAGACGTTAAAAAAAGCTTCTTAAGTCTTGTAAACTGTTGGTTTTTAATTTTTTTCAAAAAAAATCAGGTGTCGCATGTAATATTTTTTGACTTCTGCCACTAACCAAGAAAACAGTAAATATTATGACACTAAAAAATGCCATTAACTTTTTTGAAAGTTTAGAAGCCGAGACAAGTAGTAAATTTGAGATTAAGATTTACCAAGAATTTATTCAAATTATAACCAGTTTAGAAAATAAAAATTTATCCGATACTAAAATTCAATCTATAGAAGCAGAATTGGATCATTTAAACTTAAAATCGAATCCTGAGAATAGAAAAAAATATTATAAGAAAGCGATTAATGATTTTAAAAAATACTTAAAAGATACATTTTCCTTAACTACAAAAGGCTATTATACAACTTTTTATGGTGGATTAGGATTAGTATTTGGTTTACTATTTGGAGTCGCAATTTTACATAACTTAGAACGCTCACTAGGTATTTCTTTAGGATTAATTGGCGGCATGCTAGTGGGGTCAATAGTGGGGCGTAGCAAAGATGCACAAGCTAAAGCAGCTGGAAATATGCTATAATTAGTAGCACTAGAAACACAAAAAATCACAGTATTTATTTTAAAAAGTAAATGTCGAATACTTTTCGGCTAGTAAAAAACATCCTAAAATGAAAACTATTTCAACATTAATAATTGTATTTATACTATCAATAGTAAGCTTATATGCTCAAGAAATCTCTGGAGATTGGAGCGGAAAAGCCAAAAGAGGTGATAAAGAAATTACCTTTGTGTTTAACATTACACAAGAAGGTGCTAACTATTCTTCCATAATGAATGTGCCTACCTTTAGGATTTTTGGTATAAAACCAGCGACAACTACTTATACAAACGGAAAGCTAACGATTGATGGTTCAAATTTGGGGATGTCTTATGTAGCAAACTACAATGCTGAACTGCAACAATTTGAAGGCACCTATAAAGAAGGTGGTATAGAAATGGCTCTGAATTTAAAGAAAGGTGCTGTAGAAGTAGCAGACCAACGAAGACCACAAGAACCTGTAAAACCTTATCCTTATTATGAAGAAGAGGTGATGTTTCAAAATAAGGAAGCCAATATCACTTTAGCAGGTACGTTAACCTTACCTAGTAAAGAAGGTACATTTCCTGTGGCTATCTTAATTAGTGGAAGCGGCCCACAAGACAGAGATGAAACCTTTATGGGACACAAACCTTTTTTAGTATTGGCAGACCATCTTACAAAACAAGGCATTGGTGTATTGCGTTTTGATGATCGTGGGCAGGGAGCATCTACAGGAGATTTTGGAAATGCAACCACAGAAGATTTTTCTAAAGATGTGCTAAGTGCCATCGCTTATTTAAAAACCAGAAAGGACGTTGATAAAAAGAACATTGGGTTAATTGGCCATAGTGAAGGTGGTATTATTGCACCATTAGCGGCAAATAATACAAACGATGTTGCTTTTATGGTATTGCTTGCCTCTACTAGTATTTCTGGAACTGAATTATCTATAATGCAGTCTAAAACATTAAGAGAATTTCCTGTAAAAGATGAAGTAACTTATGAGAAAAACGCAAGAAAAGCCATAGCCATTGTTACTTCTGATAAAAGTGAGCCTGAAATTAAAACAGAATTAACAGCACATTACAATGCTTTTATAAGACCCATTTTAAAAGATTTAAACGTACCTGAAAAAAACATCAATGCATTTATAGAGAATCAGGTAAACACAAGTATAAAACCTTGGTCGCGCTATTTTTTACAGTACAACCCAGCTGACGAAATCGAGAAATTGAAAATCCCTGTGTTGTCTTTAAACGGTAGTAAAGATACCCAAGTAAATGCCAAAATAAATCAGAATGGTATACGTGAAGCTTTGATTAAAGGCGGCAACAAGGATTATAAAATCATAGAATTAGAGAACTTAAACCACTTCTTTCAAGAGTGTGAAACAGGAAAGATGGATGAGTATAGAAAGATTGAGCAAACATTTTCCCCAATCGCATTAAAAGAAGTATCGAGCTGGGTTTTAGAGCATGTAAATTGATTTGTTCGGATTAAGAAAGCGAAAGGTTAAAGCGTAGTATGCAATTTTATAATAGCACTTAAACCTCATATTTGACGTTCCTGTACTTTTTCTTTCACTATTTTAAAGTATTTTGTTGCTTTGTTTAGGAATGGATATCAATAAAAAAACAAATAATAGTAATACAAAACTATCTCTTTATTGGAAATGTCAATTAATAGGATGGAGTGCCGTTTCTATTTATTGGGCATATACAGTATATACAAGAGATAATTACGGCATTTTTTATACGCTGTTAAATTATGTATTAGATATTTCCATTGGAATATTTTTAACACATATGTACAGACAATTTGCCTTAAAAGCAAAATGGAGTAGTTTACCTATAAAAAAATTACTAATCCGTTTAGTGCCTACCATACTTTTATTAGCTGTTTTATATGTGTTATTGAATAATTTAAAATGGTATGCCTACTGGACTTTCATAGCAGGCGAGAATAAAAATTTATTACAGGCTATTATTTATTGGGATCCAATATTACTTACAGGACTACGATTAATGTCTATTTGGATTTTGGCGTATCACCTGTATCATTATTATCAGAAGGAAGTTGTTACAGCTAAAGAAAATGCTCAATTATCTTTAATAGCTAAACAAGCTCAATTAGATAATTTATCAGCTCAATTAAATCCACATTTCTTATTCAATTCCTTAAACTCAATTAAATCGTTGGTAATTGAAAATCCTAACGTGGCAAGAAGAGCAATTGATTTATTATCAGATTTATTGCGGTCATCATTATATGAAAAAGACAAAGGTTTAATATTTATTAAAAATGAACTTGCTCTAGTTTATGATTATATTGAATTAGAAAAAATGCGTTTTGAAGAACGGCTACAACTAAAAACCAATATTGATAATGAACTCATTAATTATAAGATTCCCACGTTAAGTATTCAGTTGTTAGTTGAAAATGCCATTAAACATGGAATCGACTTAAAAGTTGGAGGTGGTGTTGTTTTCTTAAAAATAAATAAGCAGGATGCTAATATTTGTATTACTGTTGAGAACCCAGGAGTAATTAATACCGAAAAAAGTGCTGGGCTAGGTTTAAAAAACTTAAAAAAACGCCTAGACATCCAATATAAAGGCAAGGCTAGTTTTAGTTTAAAAGAGAAAGTAAATGACTGTGTAGTTGCAGAAATAATAATTCCATTGCATATTGAAGATGAAAAGATATAAAACCATAATCATTGATGATGAACGTTTGGCGAGAGAAGAAGTAAAACGTGCATTAGAAAAACATCAAGAGTTTGAAATTATAGGCGAAGCAAGTCATGTAGATGAGGCCATAACTTTAATTGAAGACTTACAGCCAGATCTATTGTTTTTAGATATCCACATGCCAGGGAAATCTGGGTTTGATTTATTGGAAGAGTTAACCAATGTGCCAGACGTTGTATTTACAACAGCTTACGATCAATACGCTGTAAAAGCTTTTGAGATGAACGCTTTAGATTATTTAGTAAAACCTTTAAGAGATGAACGTTTTTCTAAAACTATTGAAAAAGTGAAGGAAGAACTTTCTAATAGGGTAAAATTAGAGCCTACAACCTTACCGATGCATCAAAAGATATTCATAAAAGATGGTGAAAAATGTCATTTCATTCCACTAACAGATATTTATTTTATTGAATCTTTAGAAAATTATGCACGTCTTTATTTTGGTTCGGATAAAGCAATGATAAAGCGCTCTTTAAATTTATTAGCAGAAAAATTAGACCCTAAAGTCTTTTTCCGTGTTAATCGTAGCCAAATGATTAATATACACTACATCAAAGAGATTCATCCATACTTCAATAATAAATTACAAATAATATTAACTACTGGAGAAAAGGTAGAAGTATCTAGCAGACAATCTGTTAAATTTAAAAACTGGAACAGTCTATAAAGCTGCAATCGTTTAATTTTATAACGTTCATTTACATTTATTTACGCTCATGTACTTTTCCTTTTTTGATAGAAATAGAGACATTTACTTTGTACTATCATTAATTTAAAAGTCTTATTATGAATTATTTAAAAGTAGTATTTGGAATAGTAAAAATTGTATATCTAGTGCTTATTTCATTGTTGACATCTTGTAGTGATAACACTGATTCATTAGCAAAACAACCAACATTAAACGATTATATGGTTGGAGAAACATGGACTTGGAAATATAAAGGAGTAACCACAGAAGGAGAAGTACGTTCAGAAGGAGAAGACACACGAGAAATTGTTAGTAAAAATGGCGTTTTAGGTATGACCATCGGAAAAGATACAATTCCACTATCAGACATTACAAAGCCAGAAGAAAGCAAAACACCAAAATACAAGTGGCCTTTAAAAGTTGGTGAGACATGGAAATATGAAAAAAACTGGACCAGTCAAGATGGTACTACAGGAACTCAAAGTCAAGATGCAAAAGTAGTATCTTATAAACAAGAAACTGTAGACGCAGGTACATTTATGGCGTACACCATTGAATACAAAGGAACTGTTTCAAATTCCAGAGGATACAATGCGCAAACAGATGAAGTTTGGTTGTATGCACCAGAAATTAAAAACTTTATTAAAATGACACAAACTCAAGATGGCTTTTTATACAATGAAGAGTTAATCAAGTACAAAAACCCAAATGAGAAATAGTATAGGTTACTATCAATTTTCAATCGCAAAACAATGAAAAAATCAGTCCTGATATTATTTTTAATTGCAATGAGTATAGCTTCTTTTGGACAAGAAATACCATTTAAGAAGGTAGAACTCTCAGATTCAATAGCACTTGCAAATCAAATGCAGCAATTGGCCGTATTATGTGATACTCAAAATTTATCAGAATTAGATGTGTTTAAGGTTGAGGTCATTAGAGGTAATTATAAAGCGGCATTAGTTACTTTCAAAAAAAGAATTAAAGAAATACAAAAAGATCAAAGACCGTATTTAGATGTATACATGCATTATGCAGAGGCAAGGCTTTCTTCGAATTTTAAAGATGCGTTTAAAAACTCTTATAACAAATACGTAAATAACTCTGATGATATACAAGTTATTAATTTAGATAAAGCGTTGATATTAAGAGATCCTACAGGTTATTACGTGAGTAATTTTAATACTACCTATGCTAATATTAAATCAGAAAAAATATCACAGGCAACAGCTCAGGATTTAGTAAAAAAATATTTTTTAACCACTGTATTTTCATCAACCAGAGCTATTTATTTTGAAGAAATAAAGCAAGACCATAAACGCAGATATACTGTAAATGACAGTATTGTAATACCTATGAAAGATGGTGCAGAAGTTTCTGTGGTAATAGTACAGCGAAAGGGAAGTACAACTACTAAAAAATCTGCAATATTAGTGTCTTCTATCTATACAGGTACAAATGTAGCTTCAGCAATGTTAGCAGCATCTAAAGGCTATGTAGGCGTTATTGCTAATACAAGAGGAAAAAGATTGAGTAAAAGCGATATAAAACCTCTTGAATATGAAAATACAGATGTTTATGAAGTCATTGATTGGATTAGTAAACAATCATGGTCTAATCAAAAAGTAGCCATGTTTGGTGGTAGTTACAATGGTTTTACACAATGGGCTTCTATGAAGCACAAAGTACACCCTGCATTAAAAACCATTGTGCCGATGGTAGCCATTGCGCCTGGAATTGACTACCCTATGGAAAATAATGTACTTCATAATTATTCGTATTCATGGAACTTTTATGTCACCAACAACAAGTTTTTAGACTTTGAAGCTTCAAATGATTTTAATCGTTGGAATACTTTAAAAAACGCATGGTACAAAACAGGCGTAGCATTTAACAAACTGGATAGTTTAGATGGCCAGGTAAACAAATTATGGAACACCTACATGCAACATCCAAGTTATGATGATTATTGGAAAAAGATGATTCCATATAAGGAGGAATTTGCTAAAATCGATATTCCAATTTTAACGATTACGGGTTATTATGATGATTCACAACGAGGTGCGATGTATTACTACAATCAACATCATAAATACGCAAAAAATCCGAATCATTATTTATTGGTTGGACCTTATGATCATTGGACAGCACAAACAAAACCACAAGAAAGTTTAAGGAATTACAAATTAGACAAATCCGCACTAATCAACATTGAAGAAGATATTATTTACCAATGGTTTGATTATGTTTTAAACGGAAAAGAAAAACCAAGTATTTTAAAAGATAAAGTAAACTTTCAGGTAATGGATACAGATACTTGGATGCATAAACCGAGTTTAAGTGCCATGACAAATGATACCCTAACGTATTATTTAAGTGGCACAGAAATAGATGATTTTCATCAGTTAAAGTCTAAAGCAAATTCTTCTAAAGTTGATCTGACTGTTGACCTTAAAGACAGAGAAAGCATGACTAATACAGAATATTATCCATGGCCTTTAGAAAAAGACAACATCAATTTAAAAGATGGTTTAATTTTTAAATCAGAAGTACTAAAAGAAGATATCATTATCAATGGTTCTTTTACTGGGAATCTTGAGTTTTCAATCAATAAAAAAGATGTTGACTATTCTGTTATAGTTTATCAATTAACACCAGAAAATAAATACTTTCATTTAAGCTATTATATTGGTAGAGCTAGCTTTGCTAAAGACAGAGAGTATAGAAATTTACTTGTGCCGAATAAAAAGGCGCAAGTGTCTTTTAACAATTCAAAACTAATCAGTAAAAAGATAGAAAAGGGGAGTAGGATAGTTGTAGTTGTTAATGTGAATAAAAACAACAATGCTCAAATAAATTATGGGACAGGTGGAGATGTAAATAGCGAAAGCATTAAAGATGCGGAAATTCCTTTAAAAATAACTTTTACAGGTAACAGCAGTATTTCTTTGCCAGTCTGGAATTTTAATAAATAAATACCCTTTTTACAAAAATTTAAAAAACTGTAACATTTTATAAAATAAGTAGACTTATTTATCATCAATCAATCAATCAAAAAATGAAATCATCAATAAAAATAGTATTTTTTACTTTCATAACGTTTTCAACGTTAAGCGCTTTTTCTCAAAATACCGATAAAAAACTTTTCAATAAAATAGACTCTTATTTAAAAGCAAGTGCAACAAATGGTTTTTCCGGAGTTGTCTTGGTTGCTAAAAAAGGTGAAGTTATTTTATCTAAAGGTTATGGATGGGCAGACAGGGAAAATAAAATACCCAATTCCCCAGCAACCGTTTTTAATATTGGTTCTGTAACCAAGCAATTTACAGCATCCGCTATTTTAAAACTTGTGGAGCAAGGAAAAATAAAAACATCAGATAAGATAAGTTCATATTTTGCTCAGACACCTAGTGATAAGAAGGATATTACCATTCATCAATTATTAACGCACACGTCTGGAATTTCTAATAGGGCAGGAGGTTTTAGATATAATGAAGCAAGCAAAGAACAGTTTTTAAAAGAATTTTTTGAGTCCACATTACAGTCTAAACCCGGCACAACCTACCAATATGCAAATGCCAATTACATCATGTTAACGGCCATATTGGAGTTGGTTTCAGGCCAGACTTATAATGCTTTTTTACAGGAAAACCTATTTGCACCTGCACAAATGACAAGTACAGGATATAAAAGTATCCATTTTAGTACGGAACGACTGGCACATGGCTATTACTATAATAGAGATGATGAAAAATGGACAGATTGGGGAACAACTCAACAACACCTGCCTTACAATAACAATCATTGGTATAGTATTGGTAAAGGAGATATTCATTCTACTATTGAAGATTTATATAAATGGCATGTTGCTTTAAAAAACAATGCAGTATTAACTTCTAAAACTAGAGAGACCCAAGAAAAGGCACACGTAGCTGAAAACGATAACATGACATCGTATTATGGATATGGTTGGGCTATATCCAAAACTGATAGAGATACAAAAATCGTTGCCCATAATGGTAGCAATGGACTGTATTTTGCAGACTTCGTTAGATTTACAGACAATGATGTAGTCGTTATATACATAACGAACGTATTTTTAGGGCGTGAATCAGAAAACGTGGCTAGAGAAATTGGTAACATGATTTTTGATACTGATTATAAGGCCACACCAATTCCCAGAAATATTTATGAATTGATTCATGAATTCATGAAAACCAATTCATCTACAAATGTGGAAAAATTACCAGATTTTTTAAAGAAAGAACTTCAAAATAAATTTAACGACCATGCCATACTAAATCGACTAGGGTATAGTAGATTGAAAAAAGAAGATCAACCTGGTTGGGCATTAGAATTGTTTAAACTCAATGTAAAATTATTTCCTGAAGATGGTAATTTATGGGACTCATTGGGTGAAGCTTATTTAAAATACAATCAAAAAGAAGATGCCATAAAAAGTTATACAAAAGCGGTTGAATTAGGTAGTGAAGGGTCACAAAGTATATTGAACAAATTGATGAAAGAAGACTAATTCACTTTCCAATGTATATGCAGACAATGGAAATCGGTATTCAATAAAAATCACTAAAAATTAAATCGGTATGACAGGCCCAGACAAAAACATAAAATTCCCACTTGAGCATTACGATAAGCTATGTTTCTTAAAAAACATAGTAAAGAACCCCAATATCATTATTGGAGATTACACCTATTATGATGATTTTGAAAATGTAGAGAATTTTGAGAAAAATGTAAAATACCATTTTGATTTTGTTGGCGACAAATTAAAAATTGGAAAGTTCTGTATGATTGCTTCCGATGTTACATTCATAATGAATGGTGCCAATCACTTAACAGATGCAATGTCAACCTACCCTTTCGCCATTTTTGGTAATGGCTGGGAACATGCGATGGAAGGAAAATCATACCCGCAAAAGGGAGACATCAATATTGGTAATGATGTTTGGATAGGCTATAACGCAACAATTATGGCAGGAGTGACTATTGGAGATGGAGCAATTATTGCCACAAACGCAACGGTAACCAAAGATGTGGAACCGTATTCAATTGTTGGTGGAAATCCAGCAAAAGAAATTAAAAAGAGATTTTCAAAAGAAATCATTACAAAACTTCTAGAGCTTCAATGGTGGCATTGGGATATTGAAAAAATCACAAGCAATATTCAGAACTTAACTGATAACAAAATTGAGAAATTAATTGAATAATTAAATTAGTTTCAATTTCCAAACACGAACCTTTAATAGTTTGATTATCTTCAACTTTGCAATAAATAATTAGTGATAATGAAAGCAGCAATTTATACAAAATACGGTTCACCAGAAGTTATTCAGATTATTGATGTTGAAGTTCCTTCACCGCAACCAAACGAAATTTTAGTAAAAATTAAGGCATCATCAGTAACAAGAGCAGATACTATGATGCGACAGGGTATACCTAAATTTGGTAGATTGTTTGTAGGCCTATTTAAACCCAAGAACACAGCTTTAGGAACTGGCTTTTCAGGTGTTGTAGAATCTGTAGGTGATCAAGTCACTAAATTTAAAATAGGAGATGAGGTGTTTGGCGAAAAACTATTTAGTAATGGCTGTAATGCGGAGTATTTGTGTATTGCAGAAAATTTAGTTGTAGCTAGAAAACCCAAGAACATGTCGCATATTGAAGCAGCACCAATTTGTGATGGGTTTTTAACATCGTATAATTTTCTTAAAGATATTGCCAATGTAAAACCAGGTCAACGTGTCTTAATTAATGGTGCTTCTGGAAGTTTAGGTACTGCAGCTGTACAATTAGCAAAAATAATGGGTGCAAAAGTTACCGGTGTTTGTAGCATCAAAAATATCGATTTTGTTCTATCATTAGGAGCAGACGAAGTGATTGATTATACCAAAACAAATGTGAACCAGCTACAAAGTCAATATGATGTGGTATATGATACTGTTGGTAAACTTAATTATAAAATGACTAAAAATGTTTTGACTACTGATGGTGTTTTTATGACACCGGTATTGAGTTGTCAAGTACTATGGCAAATGTTATGGAATCCTAAAAAAGTAAAGTTTGCCGCTACGGGTATTAAAAAGACTAAAGAATTAAAACGATTATTCTTAGAATTAGTAGACTTTTTCAAACAGGGAAAACTTCAAACGAATATCGATAAAAAATATAGTCTTTCCGAAATAAGAGAAGCGCATCAATATCTGGAAACAGGTCGTAAAGTTGGTAATATCGTAGTTGTCAATCCATAAAATCATCCATCAAAAAACGAACAGTATATGTTTTTCAAATAAAAAGAAGGAAAAGAAAAGATAAAACCGCAACTACAACTTATTTTTAACTGATATAATCCGTTGTTTAAATTGACACACATGAAAATAGTAAAACGAATTTTAAAAATTGTCTTCGCTCTCATTGGCTTGCTTATGCTAATAGGAATCATTACACTTTGGATAGATTCAACAAGGACAAATTATCTAGATATTCATAAGAATGAATCAGTATCTAATAATACTTATCTCATTAAAAATGTCAATATTATCCCAATGAACCAAGACACTGTTTTAGTGGGTAAAATGGTGTTTATAAAAGAAGGAATTATTGAAAAGATTGCAGATACTATTAAGGTCAAAGAGATTGAAATTCTTGACGGAGAGGATAAGTATTTAACACCAGGCCTAATCGATATGCACGTGCATGTATGGGATAGGTATGAGCTAGGACTTTATCTTTCAAACGGTGTAACCGCAGTTAGAAATCTGTGGGGTATGCCCATGCATTTAAGAATGAAAGAAGATGTAATAGAAGACAATATGTATTCACCAGCGTTTTTTACAACAAGCCCAAAACTAACAGGACCAGAATTCATTGGTGATGACAATTTAAATCTAAGTAATCCGAGTGAAGCCAAGGACAAGGTTGTTTCATATAAAGAAAAAGGTTACGATTTCATTAAAACGTATTATGGATTAGACAAGGAAATTTTTGATGCTGTGATTGCACAATCCAAAAAATCTGAAATTGATATCGTTGCTCACCCTTCTCAAAAAGTGCCGTTTTCATATCATTTAAATTCACAAATCAAATCCATAGAACATGCAGAAGAAATAGTACAGCAACCTTTACAGTTTGATTTAGATGCTAATAAGCTGCAACCTATAATTGATTCCATTTCACAATCCAAACATACAAGATATTGTCCTACACTTACGGTATTTAATAATATTTATCAGATGATGATGGATGATTCCATTTTAGATTCAGAATCATTGCAATATATGAATCCTCTCATTAAAAGAACAGATAGTGAAATGCAGTTTGAACGTTGGTTTAATGCAAAGCAACAAGATCCTTCGACAATTGATAGGATAAAAAAACAGCATGATTTTCACTTGACTATTGTTAAAAAACTACATGAAGCAGGTGTATCTATAATTTGTGGTACGGATGCTGGTATTGGTGTTACCCTTCCAGGTTTTTCCATTCATAAAGAACTGGCTTTTTACAAAGAAGCAGGCCTTTCTAATTATGAAGTGTTGAAAACAGCTACTGTAAACGCTTCTCAGACGCATGCAATTATGAATCAATTGGGGACTATTGAGGAAGGCAAGATTGCTAATTTATTGTTAGTGGATGAAAACCCGCTTGAGGATTTGTCGTCTCTCAAAAATCCGACCTATGTTTTTGTGAAAGGACGAAAATTAAATAAAAAGACTTTGGATTCTTTTAGAGAGAAGGCAAAAAACAGGAAGAACCTAATAGCTTCAGCACTCAGGTATTTGGAGAACTTAGTAATTGAAAAATAGACTATAGCCTAATAACAATTTACGTTACATAAATCATAATCATCACTCAAAAAACGAACAATCCATGTTTTTCAAATCTCAGAGAATCGTGTATTTGAAAATTTTCGAACCATTGTCCAGAATATTCAATTTATACGATTTATAAAAAACTAAAGTTTAATGACCCAAAACGAGAAGTTTCAGCTGGACTTAATAAATACTCTGGGATATTTTATATAATAGAGAATTATAGCTATCAAATAAAACTATAAAGCATAAGCCGTAATTTCTTTTAACATAATATATGACGATATGAGTCTAAAGACGTCATATCTGATATTATGCCAAATAGCCTGAAAAACGGCTATACATAAATTACCATACATTTGTACTATAATTAATATTATGTAAAATAGAATATTTTAGAAACTACTCTACAATAATAAAATGGTAAGTAAATCTATATTTATGTATGTATTTACATGTATTCGATTTACAGCTTATAAATACAACATTTATAAACCAATACGGCGTTTTACCACTTAATATTTTCTCGGTAAAATCCTTAAAATGCCGTTAAAAAGTAATTGTTAACATCCAAGATGGCTTTTGTATGCGTACATATACACAAACAATTAAAACCAAACTTAAACGATTATGAAGAAATTAGGATTGCTTTTACTAACCGGAATCTTTGTGTTCTCTTGTGTGTCTAAAAAGAAATATGTCGCACTACAAAATGAAAACGGAGAATTAAAAAGTGAACTAACAAAAACACGTGTTGAAAAAGAAGACTTAGAAAATAAGTTTGCTGTTATTCAAGCTCGTGTTGATGAGTATAACACTAAAATTAACTCGCTAAGCGATGAAAATGATGCTAAACTAGTTACTGTTGGTGACGATGTGGTTATTTCAAACGATGTTAGAGAGCAAATGAATGAAACGCTGAAACATGTTGATCAAGAAAAATTAGCAGAAGCTAAAACATTAAAAGATTCAATGAACCTTGCGGTTGCGTACAATTTACAAAAATCGGTTGATACCTCTAGCCTAGAAAATGACGAGGATATTGCCATTAATGTAGATGAAACTGTGGTGATGATTTCTATATCAGATAAAATGTTATTCAACACTGCTAGCTACCGCGTAAGCTCTAGAGCAAACGACATTTTACAAAAATTAGCTGATGTGATTAACTCTGAGCCAAGCATTGAAGTGATGGTTGAAGGTCACACCGATTCTAGAAGCATTCACAACAGTAAAGTCCAAGATAACTGGGATTTAAGTGTATTACGTGCCACATCGGTTGTACGTAAATTACAAGACGATTATAATGTAGCTCCAGAAAAGCTAATTGCTTCTGGTAGAAGTTACTTCTCTCCTGTTGCTAGTAATGATACTGCTGAAGAGCGTTCAAAAAACAGAAGAACTAACATTATAATTTTACCAAATCTAAACAAGTTCTTTGCTTTAATGCAAAGCAAGCAAGATATACAAGGATAATATGTACTTAACCTCAAGTATATTTAATTAGTCCATAGAAAAGGCTGTCTAAAAATAGACAGCCTTTCTTATTTTTAATCGTGGTATTTTATTAGTTCTCGGCTGGTTTGCCATGTACGTCTAGGAAAACATCATCAAAATTATTACGTAAATAACTACGTAGCTTTTTGCGGTAATCGTCTTCCAACCACTTCACAAAGTTATAAGTGCTTTTACTAATACATTTGGTGTATTTGTGAATACGGTGGTCTATATCGTCGCTTAATTTTTTGGCTAAATCTAAAGCATCGTAAACATCTTCACTGTTTTCTACACATATTTTAGCGTGATGCTCGATAGAACGTTCTAAGACTTTTTTAGACGACTCCCCTGCTCTTACAGCACTTATATAGGCTTCTTTAATGTCGAAATAAACTTCTTCTGAATTTCCAAACTCTTCTCGTAAATCGTCTGGCATTTCGTAGCGGAAATTTTCTTCAATTTCTTCATCATTTAGTAAACTATCTAAATAATAGTTAGGCGATTTAAAAATACGTTGCCAGTCAATATCCGATCCCCAAGGACCAAAACGATGGAAATTGTTTCCTAAATCAATAACATTAAATGAGTTTTTATTTTTTAGAATACGCGATCCACGACCAATCATTTGGTAATATAACGTTAACGATTTAGTTGCTCTATTAAGAATGATAGATTCTACAGTAGGTTCATCAAATCCTGTGGTTAAAATACTTACCGATGTTAAAATAGCATCAGGTGTTTCGTTAAACCATTTTAAAATGGCTTTACGCTCTTTTTTAGTATGTGTGTTATCTAAATGTGCCACGGGATATCCTGCGCGCCTAAAGGTGTCGTAAACATGTAACGAGGTGTTAATACCGTTATTAAAAATAAGTGTTTTTTTACCTTTAGAGCGTTCTTCGTAAGCTTGCATCAGCTTAGAAAGCATATCGGTATTGGTATATAAATCTTCTGAAGATTTTACAGTATAATCGCCATTTGCACCAACAACTAAAGAGGTTAATCCTACATTATAAGAGTAAACGTTAGCTTTTGCCAAAAATTCATTTTCAATAAGCGATTGAATGGTTTCGCCAACAATAAGCTCATCGTAATTGTCTTTCATAGGTAATTTAATGTTGGAGCTTAGCGGTGTTGCTGTTACGCCAAGAATGAAAGATTTTTCAAAAAACTTGAATAATTTGGTAAACGAGTTGTAGTGTGCTTCATCAATAATAACTAAACCAATATCCGAAATATCGAGTTTGTTATCTTGTAACCTGTTATTAAGGGTTTCTACCATGGCTACAAAACAACTGTATTGGTCTTGGTCGTCTAGGTTTGCTTTACTACTTACTACTTTATTTACAACACCAAACTCTTTAAGCATTTTAGAGGTTTGCTTACAAAGTTCTATACGGTGCGTCATAACCAATACTCTTTTTTTATGATGCTTAAGGTATTGTCTTACGATTTCGGAAAAGATAACTGTTTTTCCACCACCTGTTGGTAATTGATATAATAAATGGTAGTCTTCTGGCGCTTCTTCAAAACACTTAAATATTTTATTTATGGCGCCTTTTTGGTAGCTGTACAAGTCTTTACCAACTTGCCTATCTTCTAATTCGAATGATGTAATGTTGTTTTTGCTCATAATTTTTTGCGATGTGCAAAAATAAGGCGTTTTGTAGGTTTTTTAGGAATAAATTAGGGAAAAATATGATTGAATTTTTCAACAATGACCGTTGATAACCTTAAAACAGTATATTTTGAGGGTTATTCTTTTACTAAAATTAAAGTCGCTTTAACACCAGTAGCTAGATTCCATTGGCTGGCAGCTATAATATTACCGTGTTCGTCAAGTATTTGAAGTTCAGCTGTGTTAGGGCCATAACGACCTTGGTTTAAAGCCTGAAAGTCTATTTTATTAAAGCCTTCTTCTAGGGTAAGTTTAAAGCCATCGAAGTTACGCCTTAATACAGCCATTTTAACTTCTTTATCATTTACAAGAATTTTAACACGGTCGCCATCAGGATCAGCAAAATCACGATATATAACATTTACCTTACCTACTTTTACCCTATAATCCCCCAAGTATTGATTTGTGGTGTTACCATTATTACGACGTTCGCCTTCTTCTTGAAATGTTTTATTATGTTTTTTAACTTTATTTTGATAAAGTTCTCCAGGATTACCAAAGTCTTCTCCAAACATGGAGAACTCTTTTTGGTTTTGTGTATTTAATTGACGACTTTCTGGAAGTGTCATCCCATTAAGCTTGTTATTTTGATTATTGTTGTCTTGACTTAATGGTTGTATATCTAAAACCGAACTTTTGTTTTGCTCTTCTTCAGTTTCTACGGCAGGAATGCTAGTAGACTGGCTATTAGAATCAGTTACCTGAGCCATAAGACTTAGGTTAGTTAAAAATATAAGAATACACCACAGTTTTTTCATACAAATCGATACTATAGCAGTTTTAACAAATACTATACCAAGTGGTAAATTTATAAATAATCTTATTCTACCCTATGTAAACTTTTATTAAAATCGTTAAAAAATGTTAAAATACTATTGTGTAATGCATAGTACTGTAACAATTTTAGATTTTGGTCGTCTATTAGGTGTAAATCAATCAAAAAACACATTTATTATGAGAACTTTAAACAACAATCAGATTTCTGGAACATTAAGTAATACTAAGAGTTATACTTGGAATACGAAAAGACGTTACAGATAAGTACAGACCTTTTAAACTAATCATCAATCAAAAAAAACGAACACATCATGAAAGCTATTATTACATTAACTAGAGATTCAATAAATAAGTATAAGCCATTACCAAGGCAAAAGCTTGTAGAAAGTATAAATAGCTATCATGATGCTTTATGGACCAGACACGAACGTTACGCCCATTAATAGTTTAGAATTAGTCGAAAGCCAGTTTAATTACTGGCTTTTTTTATGTCTAAAGAATCTCGTTTTACCTGATAATTAATAGTTAATTTTTGACGCCCCCATTGTTTGGCTTTTTTAACGTCTTTGCCCATGTAGATATCAATACGTTTTCGCCATCGTCTATGCATTTTATCTTTCACAAGATATATCCCTTCCAACCCTTCTATAACAACAGGTGTGTTATAAGTTAATCCTAACTTTAAAAGGTCACGAGAAACAGCAATACATTTTAAATTAGGAGATAACGTATCGCCAAACGCTGTAATATTAGGTTGACTATTGGTTTGGTATGAAAGACTGTTATAAGCTGTTACTGTAACATCTAAACATTCCCATTTGTATTGAGATATGGACTGTTTAGGCGTCTTATTACAGCCTGTAAATACAGTAAATAATATGATAGATAAATATTTAATCACGCTTAAATATAACAAAAAGCACAATTTAATATTCTAATAAATCTATTAACGCTTGCTGAAACTTATTTTTTGGTAAATATTGATCTTCTAATTGATTAATAAACGGAATTGGTGTTTCTAAACTAGCCACACGTTTTACTGGAGCATCTAAATATTGGAAACAATGTTCCATAATTAATGCAGAAACATCTGAAGCGATACCTCCAAATAAAGAATCTTCTTGTAAGATAATAGCCTTACCAGTTTTCTTTACTGAATTAAAAATAGTCTCTGTATCTAACGGCTGAAGAGTTCTCAAATCAATAAGATCAGCACTAATATTTGAATTGTTTTCTAGGGTTTCTAGAGCCCAATGCACGCCAGCGCCATAAGAAATAATGGTGATGTCTTCACCTTCTTTTAAGATTGCCGCTTTTCCTAACGGAATGGTGTAATAGTTTGTTGGAACGTCTTGACGAATACTACGGTATAATGCTTTGTGCTCGAAAAACATTACAGGGTTAGGATCGTTAATAGCTGTAGCTAAAAGCCCTTTAGCATCATAAGGAAACGCAGGGTACACCACTTTTAATCCAGGAGTTTTTGTAAACCATGCTTCGTTAGTTTGCGAATGGAATGGTCCAGCAGCTACGCCAGCACCACAAGGCATGCGTACAACAACATCGGCGTGTTGATTCCAACGGTAATGTACTTTAGCTAAATAATTTACAATAGGGTTAAATCCAGACGTCACAAAATCGGAAAATTGCATTTCAACAATACTTTTTATTCCCGCAATAGACAACCCCATACCTACTTCAATAATAGACGATTCGCAAATAGGCGTATTACGAACACGATCTTTACCAAATTGTTCAACGAAACCTTCGGTAATTTTAAACACGCCACCATATTCGGCAATATCTTGTCCCATAATTACTAGGTTGTCGTGTTTCTCCATAGATTGTTTTAAGCCTTGAGAAATAGCATCGACAAGACGTAACTCTTCTTTGGTTTCTTCTGCTTCTACATGTTGGTAGTTAAAGGGTTTATAAACATCGGTTAATTCTTTTTCTAAATTAGGTGTTATAGCCTCTTCTGCATAAGCTTCTTCTAGTGCTTGATCTATTTCAGATTTAATACTTTTAATAAAACTGTCATTATCTTCTGCAGTGATGATGCTTTGTTCTATAAGGTAGCGTTTAAAATTATCAACAGGATCTTTTTCAGCCCAAGTTTCAAGAAGTTCGTTAGGAACATACTTGGTGCCACTCGCCTCTTCATGACCACGCATTCTAAAAGTTTTAAACTCAATAAGTACAGGTCGTGGATTGGAGCGAATGCTTTTGGCAATAGCATTAACTTTTTCATAGACCTCAAGAATATTATTCCCATCTATAATATGAGATTCTATACCATATCCTATACCTCTATCCGCTAGATTATCGCAGTTATATTGCTCAATGGTTGGCGTAGAGAGTCCATAACCATTATTTTCAATACAAAACATAACTGGCAGTTGCCATACCGAGGCGACATTTAGCGCTTCATGAAAATCGCCTTCACTAGTACCTCCTTCACCAGTAAACACAACCGTTACGTGTTGTTTGTTTTTTAGTTTTTTAGCTAAAGAAATACCATCGGCAACGCCTAATTGTGGGCCTAAATGTGAAATCATTCCTACAATATTGTACTCTTGAGTTCCAAAATGAAAAGAACGATCACGGCCATTGGTAAATCCGCTGGCTTTTCCTTGCCACTGACAAAACAAGCGTTTTAAAGGCACTTGCCTAGTAGTAAACACACCAAGATTACGGTGCATAGGAAGTATATACTCTTCATTTTTCATGGCAGTAGTAACACCTACAGAAATGGCTTCTTGGCCAATTCCAGAAAACCATTTGGAAATTTTTCCTTGTCGCAATAGAATAAGCATTTTCTCTTCTATTAGCCTAGGCTTAAGCATGCTTTTATATAGTTGCGTTAAAGTATCTTTAGTAAGTTTTGTGTTTTTATATGCAATCATATGTGTAATAGTCACCTTTTAGGTTCAAATTTTAAAAATTTCTCAAATATAGCTAAATGTTATGTAGGAAAAATGAAAAATCTTAGTCGTTATATGAAGCGGAAACTTTGCAATGTTTTCGTACATTTGTAAGACATACGATTTTAAATAGTAATACCATGAATAGTATACCAAGCGTAGATTTATCAGATTTTCTTTCTGACGATCCTAAACGAAAACAACAGTTTGTTGATAATATAGGAAAGGCTTACGAAGACATTGGCTTTGTTGCTTTAAAAGGGCATTTTTTAGATGAAACCTTAGTAGATAAACTTTATACTGAAATTAAAAACTTTTTTGAGTTACCTCTTGAAGTTAAACAAAAATACGAAGTGCCAGGCATTGGCGGACAGCGAGGCTATGTTTCTTTTGGAAAAGAAAGTGCCAAAGGAAAAAAAGAAGGCGATTTAAAAGAATTTTGGCATTTTGGACAATATGTTGATGACAATCCTAAATTAGCTGAAGAATACCCAGACAATGTAGAAGTAAAAGAACTTCCAGAGTTTAATAAAGTAGGGAAAGAAACTTACCAAATGCTAGAAAAAACAGCTAAGTATGTTTTAAGAGCATTAGCGTTACATTTAGGTTTAGAGGAAACGTATTTCGATGGCTATATTCATAATGGAAATTCTATATTACGTCCTATACATTACCCACCAATTACCCAAGAACCTAAAGATGCTGTAAGAGCTGCTGCACATGGCGATATTAATTTAATTACGTTATTAATGGGCGCTCAAGGTCGCGGCTTGCAAGTACAAAACCATAAAGGTGAATGGATAGATGCAATTGCCGAACCCGATGAATTAATGATTAATGTAGGCGATATGTTATCAAGACATACTAATAACAAATTAAAATCTACAATACATCGTGTAGTTAATCCACCAAAAGAACTTTGGGGAACCTCACGCTACTCGATTCCATTTTTCATGCATCCTATTTCTGAAATGAAATTAGATGTTTTAGACAGTTGTGTTGATGCCGAGCATCCAAAACAATACGAAGATATTACTGCAGGTGAGTTTTTACATGAACGCTTGGTAGAGTTAGGTCTTATTAAAAAGTAATTTCTTATGGATTTACAAGATCAATTAAAAAATTTATTTCCAGATCATGTGCCAGAACCTTCAGAAGAAACTAATCATTCTGAAGATGATGATTTATGGCTACAAGACGATCCTATTATTTGCAAGTACGAAAAACGAAAAGGAAAACCTATAACCATTTTAGAAGGTTATACTGGTGCCGATAGTGATTTTAAGCAATTAGCCAAAGAGCTTAAAACAACACTTGGTGTTGGCGGATCGTTTAAAAACGACACGATAATTATTCAAGGCGATTATCGCGATCAAATTATGGCTATTTTAAAAGATAAAGGGTTTTCTGTTAAACGCGTTGGAGGTTAGTATGCAAACGCTACACATAACAAATGGAGACGTTATGACAGAGCGTTTATTAGAGCTCTCTATTCCAGGTGATATTTTAACTTGGAACGAGATGTTATGTGAAGGCCAAACTATGGAACAGTTAGATTCTGAGGCTCATATAAACAAACGAAAGGTTTTTTTTAGTGAAGTATATGGTTTAGAATTTGAAGATGATAAGTTTCAAAATGATATAGATAAATTAAACCACGCAAATCAATATACAGAAGTAATATTATGGTTTGAATACGACTTATTTTGTCATATTAACTTAATGGCTGCTATTAGTCTATTAAGGCAAAAGCATGTTAACTTACCTATTTATTTGGTTTGTAGCGGTAGAATTGAAGGTGAAGATAGTTTAAAAGGATTAGGCGAACTTTCACAAAATCAGTTGTTAAGTCACTTAAAAAACAAAACTACATTAAAGAAAAGCGACTTAGAGTTAGCAGAAACACTTTGGGGTATTTATTGTGGGAAAGATCATAATTTATTTAAACCTTTTATACTCAAAAAGTCTTCTTTTCAGTATTTAAATAGTTGTTTAAAAGCCCATTTAGAACGTTTCCCTAGCTCGGTTAATGGTTTAAGTGTTTTAGAAAACAATATTTTGCAGCTCATTAAAGATCACGACATTAAATCCCGGCATCATTTGTTGGGTTATGTATTAAATTATCAAGGTTACTATGGCTATGGCGATTTACAAATAGAACGTCTTATAGAAAACCTATCTATTTTCTTTGAAGAAACCAAAGACAATATAACCCTAAACAGAAAAGGCCATGAAGCATTGTTAGGACAGCATAATTTTGCTTTAGAACTTAATAATAATATTGATTTTGGTGGTGTAAACCGATTAGAATATCAGTTTAGTAAAACTGAAAATAAACTTATAAAAACACCTATTAATGCCAATTAAAGATTCAGAATTAATTTTAAATCCAGATGGTAGTGTTTACCACCTAAATTTAAAACCAGAACATATTGCAAAGACTATTATTACTGTAGGCGATCCTGACAGGGTTGACAAGGTGACAAAGTATTTTGATACTATTGATTTTAAGGTTAGAAAAAGAGAATTTCATACACAAACAGGAACACTAAACGGAACACGTTTAAGTGTTGTATCAACAGGAATTGGTACAGACAATATAGACATCGTTTTAAACGAATTAGATGCTTTAGTTAACATCGATTTAGAACGCAGAGAAGTAAAACCTAACCATACATCGTTAAATATTATTAGAATAGGAACATCCGGATCATTACAAGAGAATATTCCTGTTGATAGTTTCTTACTTAGTGAATATGCCATAGGTTTTGATAGTTTGCTTCATTTTTATGATAGCGAACAAGTACAATACCAAAATATATCTAACGCTTTAATAGCACATACAAATTGGCATCAAAAAAAGTCACAACCTTATGTTGTAAAAGGTGACAATAGATTGTTAGAAAAGTTATCATCTAACCAAACATTTGTTGGTTGTACAGCAACCAATGTTGGATTTTATGGGCCACAAGGGCGTGTTTTACGCCTTCCATTGCAAGACGATTTATTAAATGATAAACTTGCTAGTTTTGATTATGAAGGTATAAAAATAACAAACCTAGAAATGGAAACTGCAGGTATTTACGGGTTGTCTTCATTATTAGGGCACAATGCGTTATCTGCAAATGCGATTATAGCTAATAGACCTAATGGTACATTTAGTAAATCTCCCAAAATTATTACAGAAAAATTAATACAATACGCTCTAGAAAAACTTACACAATAATTTATGAAAACAGTAAACGTTGGAGGTGTTCCAGAGCACTTTAATTTAGCCTGGTATTTAGCACTAAAAAGTGGCACATTTAAAAAAGCAGGTATAAACCTAAGATGGAAAGATTATTATGGTGGTACCGGCGATATGTGTAAATCGTTAAGAAAAGGCGATATAGATTTAGCTGTTATTCTTACTGAAGGTATAATAAAGGATATTGTTGAAGGAAACCCGAGTAGTATTGTACAAACTTTTGTGAAATCGCCATTAATCTGGGGAATACATGTAGCTAAAAATTCCGATTATCAAGAAATAAACGATTTAAAAGGTACCAAAGCTGCTATTAGTCGCTATGGTTCTGGTTCTCACTTGATGGCTTATATTAATGCTAAAAATAATAATTGGGATTTAGAAGAAGATTTACACTTTGAAGTTATAAAAAATCTTGATGGCGCCGTTAAAGGGCTGTCATCTGGTGCTGCCGATTATTTTATGTGGGAAAAATTTACAACAAAACCCATTGTAGATGATGGTATTTTTAGACGCATTGGAAATTGCCCTACCCCTTGGCCGTGTTTTGTTGTTGCTGCTAGAAACGAGTTTATAGAACAACATCCAGAAGAATTGCAATCAATCTTAAATATTGTTAATGTAGTCACCGAAGATTTTAAAGAAATCCCAAGTATCGATAATACTATAGCTAATAGGTATAACCAAAAATTAGAAGATGTTCAAGAATGGTTGTCTTTAACCGAGTGGTCTCAAGAGCTTATCGACGAGAAAACAATTATGAATGTTCAAGATCAATTAAAAAGCTTAGGTATAATAAGTAATCAATTACCATATAATAAATTGGTTAAAAAACTGTAAAAAGCGACTGTTCATCTATTATTATTATTAAAACTACATTTTTTTGTATTAAATTGTTATATTCATAATAAAGTAAGCTAAAAACTGTCAATCATTTATGTTGTTAACAATTGTATTTATTATTTCGGCTTTAATAGTTATTAATTTTTTACTTCTTATTTTTAGCTGTAATAAAACAACCAAGCGTGAAGCCAACGACATTAAATTACCTAACTTCTTAACAACAAAAAAAACAGTTTCATCACCTACCAAGAAATTGGCTGAGCACCATCTTGCTCCAACAGGGAGTTAGTTTTACTAAAATGCTTGTTATTAAACCAATATCCTCTATTAGCACTTAGTGGTGATGGATGTCCAGATGTTAAAATATGATGTTTTTTACCATCAATTAATCTAGTCTTTTTTTTAGCATAACCTCCCCACAGTAAAAAAACAACATGCTTTTTATTATCACTAATGGTTTTTATTACAGCATCTGTAAACGTTTCCCAACCTTTATTTTGATGACTTCCTGCCTGTCCTGCCCTTACAGTTAGCGTTGCGTTTAATAAAAGAACACCTTGATCTGCCCAACGTTCAAGATTACCGCTTTTAGGATAAGATACATGAATATCTTTTTCAATCTCTTTAAAAATATTTATAAGAGACGGTGGATGTGGAACATCATCTGTAACCGAAAAACACAATCCATTTGCTTGATTAGGTCCATGATAAGGATCTTGCCCTATAATAACAACCTTTACATCATTAAAACTACAATGGTTAAAAGCAGAAAAAATTAAACTTCCTGGTGGATAACAGGTGTGTTTTTGATAATCACTTTTAATAAAAGAAACAAGATTTTTAAAATACGTTTTTTCAAATTCAGCTTGTAAATAGGGTTTCCAACTGTCATTTATTTTAACATTCATGTATTTTATGTGTTTTTAAAATAGGAATACTAAAATAGTATTATCTTTATTTTTTAAGAATATTTACTAGTGAAAAAAATAAAGTTTCCCACCGCACAAACTATTTTATTAATAATTGCAGCTTTTGCAGCTTTGCTAACTTGGCTAATTCCCGCTGGAAAGTACGATACATTACAATACAATAAGAATAGCCAATCTTTTGTTATACAGCAATCAAATGCTGATGCAAAAAACCTTCCTGCCTCGAGCGAAACTCTAGAAAAGCTTAACATAAAAATACCGTTAGAAAAATTTACTAATGGCGATATTTGGAAACCTATTTCTGTACCAGGAACATATCGTGAGTTAGAGGCAACACCTCAAGGCTTAGCAGCCTTTTTAAAATCTCCTATAAAAGGTGTTATTGAAGCAGCAGATATTATTTTCCTAGTTTTAATTATTGGTGGACTTATTGGTATTATGAATACTACTGGTGCTTTTGAAGCAGGTATTTCCTGGTTAGCTAAAAAGCTTAAAGGTCATGAATATTGGTTAATTATTTTAGTAACTAGTTTAATTGCTTTAGGAGGTACAACATTTGGACTAGCTGAAGAAACAATAGCCTTCTACCCTATTTTAATCCCTATTTTTTTAGCTGCAAAATATGATGGTATGGTGCCATTAGCCGCTATTTATATAGGAACTTCGGTTGGTACAATGTGTTCTACAGTTAATCCGTTTAGTACCATTATAGCTTCAGATGCAGCTGGTATAAATTGGACAACAGGATTATATGGGCGAATTTTCATGTTGGTTTTATGTACTACTGTATGTATTATATACATTTTAAGGTATGCTAGTAAAGTAAAAGCACATCCAGAAAAATCTCTTGTCTTTGAGGAAAAAGCTATGATAGAATCTTTATTTGGTACAAATACAGAAACAACTCGAGCCTTAACACCCAGATTACGATTAATTTTACTGGTGTTTGCTTTATGTTTTATTGTTATGATTATTGGCGTATCTCAACTAGACTGGTGGTTTATAGAAATGACAACAGTGTTTTTAGTTGGCGCTATTTTAATAGGTGTTATTGGTAAAATAAAGGAAGCTCATTTTGTTGAAACCTTTGTAAATGGAGCTAGTGACTTACTTGGTGTAGCCTTAATTATTGGTATAGCAAGAGGTGTTTCGGTTATTATGGAAGACGGTATGATAAGTGATACTATATTACATAATATTACTCAAGTAACTAGCGGATTGCATAAAGGTGTTTTTGCAAACATTCTTTTATTAGCCTATAGTGGTTTGTCGTTTTTTATACCAAGTTCTTCAGGTATGGCTGTATTGACAATGCCTATTATGTCTCCTTTAGCCGACACATTTGGTTTTGGTAGAGAAGTTATTGTTAATTGCTACCAATATGGTATGGGAATTTTTTCATTCTTAAATCCTACTGGTTTGATTTTAGCATCATTAGCAATGGTGAAAATAGGGTTTAATAAATGGTTAAAGTTTGTATATCCTTTAGTTCTTATTTTAACAGTTATAACCATGATATGGTTGACAATTATGGTTTTGTAGCTACAATTTATTTTGATTAATTGTTAATTTAATAAAACGTTATCTTAGTTTTTGTTTAATGTAAAATATTAACTTTCAATATTCTAAATAACGCAAAACAACAATAGTTATTTTTTTTTTTAATTAAATAGGTTAGATTTGTTTTTGAGTAAGCTTTTAAATCTATCCTATATGGTTATAACTATTACTATTGTTTTAACAGTATTGGTAGTTATTAATTTTTTGTTGTTATTCTTTAGTTCTAACAAAACAAAGACTAATAAAAAAGTTAATAATGTACCACCTTTAATTTTAAGAGGAGATACAAAAATCTATCCTGAGGGGAGTTTTCAGTAACAGAAAGTTAAGATTCATATAAAAAAATCCTAACATATTGTTGTTGTTAACAATAACCTTCTCTAATAGATAGAACGTCTTGTTTATTTAAATATTATTTTATATCCTAGTTAGGAATGCACTCTAGGTGTGGTTAATTCATGAATAATATTTATCTAAAGCAAGCATAATTATATCTATCAATTAATGTTTGTTAATGTAAAAAAGAAGCTATTAAGTTAAATTAGACCTTAAACACTTTACATATATATTTCTTCTGATCATTTTTTATACCTTAAATCAAGGTATAAATGGGCTTTATCGTGCAATAAGCTTTAACAAAAGCAAATTATCTGTATTTTTGTAATTTTCTTTTTAAAGTAGCACATTAAAATGATTAACATTCATAAGAAAACATTACAAGATTTAGAATTCCCTACTGTACTAGAGCAAGTTGGTGAATATGCCCTTACTGCTTTAGGAAATGAAGCTATTTTACAAAGTTTGCCCTACAAAACTCAGGAAGAAGTCTTGTTTTCTTTAGCGTTAACAAACGAGTATTTAGCGTCTTTTGATAACGATAACCGTATACCAAATCATCATTTCGAGCCATTAACAAGAGAAATTAAATTACTAAAAATTGATAATACGTTTTTAGAAATACATAGTTTTCAAAAAATAGCTTCGGTATCAGAAACATGTAATACGATTGTTTTATTTCTTAAAAAATTTGAAGAATATTATTCAAATTTAAATTCTTTTGCTTCAAAAATCGAAGTAACCAAACTACTTATTAAAGAAATAAATATAATTATAGATCGTTTTGGCGATATAAAAAATGATGCATCACCTCTACTCTTCGAGCTTCGTCAAAGAATAAATAAGCTAAAAGGAACTATAAACCAAAGTTTTACAACGGCTTTAAACCATTATGCAGAGTTAGAATATTTAGATGACATTAGAGAATCTGTAGTCGAAAACAAGCGTGTACTTGCTGTTAAGTCCATGTACAGGCGAAAAATAAAAGGCGCTATTTTAGGCGGAAGTAAAACTGGTAGTATTGTTTTTATAGAACCGCAAACTACGCTGCAATTTACTAGAGAGTTAAACAATTTAGAATACGAAGAGAAAGAAGAAATTACACGTATTTTAAAAGAATTAACACAGTTTATTCGTCCTTTTACCTCGTTACTTCAAGAGTATCAAGATTTTTTAATTAAAATAGATGTTATTTCTGCAAAGGCAAAATATGCTCAATCGTTGCAGGCTGTTTTACCCAAAATTTCAACCGAACGTGATTTGTTTTTGCGGGACGCTTATCATCCGTTACTATATTTAAACAATCAAAGAAAAGGCGAAAAAACATTTCCGCAAACCATAGAACTAAAACAAGATAACCGTATAATCGTTATTTCGGGACCAAATGCTGGTGGAAAAAGTATTACCCTAAAAACTGTAGGTTTATTGCAAGTTATGTTACAAACAGGTATGCTTATTCCTGTTCACGAACGCAGTAGAATGTGTTTATTTGATAGAGTTTTAAGCGATATTGGCGATAATCAATCTATAGAAAACCATTTAAGTACTTATAGCTATCGTTTAAAGCAAATGAATTATTTTCTTAAAAAATGTAATAAGAATACGCTTTTCTTGATAGATGAATTTGGTACTGGAAGTGACCCTGAACTTGGCGGTGCATTGGCCGAAACATTTTTAGAAGTATTTTACGAACGTGAAGCCTTTGGGATTATAACAACCCACTACTCCAACTTAAAAATATTAGCCAACGAATTACCTTATATGCAAAATGCCAATATGCTTTTTGACGAACGTTCGCTCCAACCCATGTTTAAATTAGTTTTAGGGCAAGCAGGTAGTTCGTTTACTTTTGAAGTGGCTCAGAAAAATGGTATTCCATACAGTTTAATAAACAAGGCAAAAAAGAAAATAGAACGTGGTAAGGTACGTTTTGATCGTACTATTGCGAAACTTCAAAAAGAGCGTAGTAAATTAGAAAAAACCGAACGTTCCTTAAAGCAAAACGAACGTAAAAAGCAAAGTGAAGCCGATAAACTAGAAGAAGTTAATGCCAGAATTCAAAAAAAACTTGAAGATTATCAAGAACTTTACGATAGCAATCAACGTCTAATTTATTTGGGACAAAAAGTAAATGATTTAGCTGAAACCTACTTTGAAAATAAGCGTAAACGTGATTTAATGAACGAATTGTTTAAACTTGTTCAAATAGAAAACTCTAAGCGTAAACGAAAATCTAAAAAGGAAAAACGCGTTGAAAAAGCCAAAGAACAACAAGTAAAACAAGAGGCTGAAAAAAAGGTAGAAGTAATTAGAAAGAAAAAGAAAGCTGAAAAGAAAAAAGCAGCTTTAAAGCCACCAAAACCTAAACCAAAATTAAAGGTGGGCGATCGTGTACGACTTGAAGATGGACGTGCTGTTGGCAGTATAGATAAAATTGAAAAAAATAAGGCAATAGTAAATTATGGGCTGTTTACAACCAATGTTTCTTTAGATAAATTAGAATTGGTTGAAGCCGTAAAACTTAAATAAAGTGACATATAATTTACCTGAAAATAAACAACTTATTCTATTTGACGGTGTTTGCAACCTCTGTAACAGTTCTGTGCAATATGTTATAAAGCATGATAAGCATAACCGCTTTATGTTTACGGCATTGCAAAGCGAGGTTGGCCAACAGATTATTAAAGATTTTAATATAGAAACGTCTAAAATAGATTCTATACTACTCTACTCGTCCTCTAAGAATTTAACACATAAATCTACAGCAGCTTTAAAAATTGCGTCACAATTAGGGTTTCCTAGGAATTTAATGTCTATATTTTTAATTATACCTGCATTTATAAGAAATTGGGTTTACGACTACATTGCTAAAAATAGATATAAATGGTACGGTAAACGTGAGGCGTGTATGATTCCAACGCCAGAATTAAAAAACAAGTTTATATGAAAAAAGTTCCTTTTTTTGAAAAGGAACTTTTTTAAAAACTTAACAACTAACCAAAAAATTAAACTAAAATGAAATTTAGAATTTAAAATTATGGCACAAAATTCTAATTTCCTTCCTCTAATTTATAAACATTTGATTTAAAAACACTTAATTATTCGATGAAGCGTGAATTTTAATTGTTTTGTTAGTTGTTTATGCAAAAATCTTCCATGAAATACACCTTTAGGAGACACAAAAGAAATTAATAATTTATTTTTTAGGATAGTTATCATCCCAGTTTTTGGTTTCAGGGTCACTCAATTTATCTACCGATTTTGCTACTAACATAGAAACAGCAGCGTCTCCAGTAACATTAACCGTAGTTCTACACATATCTAACGGTCTATCAACGGCAAAAATTAAGGCTAAACCAGCTTCTGGAATCCCTGCTTGAGCTAAAACAATAACAAGCATAACCATTCCTGCGCCTGGAACAGCAGCACTCCCAATAGATGCTAAAGTTGCAGTAGCAATAATTCCTAATTGGACACCAAAACTTAAGTCCATACCAAAAGCTTGCGCAATAAAAACTGCAGCTACAGCTTGATATAAACTAGTACCATCCATATTAATGGTAGCGCCAATAGGTAAAACAAAACTAGCCACTTCTTCTTCTACGCCTAAATGTTCTTCAACACGTTCCATAGTTACTGGAAGTGTTGCTGCGCTACTACTTGTTGAAAACGCTAAAAGTTGTGCTGGTGAAATGCCATTTATAAAGAAAGACGGTTTTTTCTTGGTGAAAATCCAAACAATAAGGATGTAAACACAAATCATTAAGGCTAAACCTAAAACAACACATAGAGCGTACCAACCCAAGGCTTTAAATAAATCGGCGCTTGGTGATTCTACCACTAAAGCTGCTAAAAGTGCAAATACCCCATAAGGAGCTGTTAGCATAATAAGATCTATAAGTTTTAAAATGACTTCGTTAAAGCCATCAAAAAACTGTTTTACGGGTTTGGCTTGTTCTTCTGGTATTAAAATTAGTCCAATGCCAAAGAAAATAGCAAAGAAAATAACTTGAAGCATATTGCCATTATCGCTCGCAGCGTTAAAAATATTACTAGGCACCAAATCTTCAAGCGCTTTTAATGGCCCGGCATTTTTTTGATTTTCGGCGGCAGATATTTTAGAATCGGCATCGCCTTTATAGCTTTCTACTAGCTCGGTTCTGGTTTCTTGAGAAATAGACTTTCCAGGTTTTACAATGTTTACCACAGTTAATCCTATAGAAACGGCTATAATGGTTGTGAAGATATAGGTGATTATTGTACGTCCGCCCATTTTAGATAGTTTGGAAATATCTTTAAGGTCGGACACGCCTTTTATTAACGACGCTAAAATTAAAGGAACGGCAATAAGTTTTAAAAGGTTTATAAAAATGGTTCCGAAGGGTTTTATCCAATTGGTCACAAATTTGCTTCCCCACTCAAAATTTGCCATAATAAGTGCGAAAACAACACCTAAAACCATTCCGATAATAATTTGCCAATGTAATGCGAGTTTCTTCATTTTATTTTTTTTAGCCCTGATAGAGGCGATATCCTTTTATGTCATAAAAGATAAAGCCGAAAGCAGGTATTTGCTACTTATTATAAATTTTATGTTGTAAATAATAATCTGCAAGAACTAATGCTGCCATAGCCTCTACAATGGGAATGGCTCTTGGAACAACACAGGGATCGTGCCTGCCTTTTCCTTGCATTTTTACCATATTTCCTTTAGCATTTAAAGTGTTTTGTTCTTGCATTATTGTTGCTACGGGCTTAAAGGCAATGCGAAAGTAAATATCCATACCGTTGCTTATTCCGCCTTGGATGCCGCCTGATAAATTTGTTTTTGTACTGCCGTCTTTATTAAAAAGATCGTTGTGTTCGCTTCCTTTCATTTTAGTACCACAAAATCCGCTACCGTACTCAAAACCTTTTACGGCATTTATAGATAACATGGCTTTACCTAGTTCGGCATGAAGTTTATCGAAAACAGGTTCTCCAAGACCAGCAGGCACGTGTTTTAAAACACAGGTAACCGTTCCGCCTATGGTATCGCCTTCTTTTCTTATAGACTTAATTTTATCAATCATTTTAGCTGCTACATCATTGTCTGGACAGCGTACATCGTTACTTTCTGTTAGGTTAAAATCTAAATCTTGGTAGGGTTTTTCTAAATAAATATTGCCTACAGAAGAGGTGTATGCATGTATTGAAGTGGTGCTTAAAAACTGTTTGGCAATGGCTCCTGCCACTACTCTACAAGCTGTTTCTCTTGCCGAACTACGTCCACCACCACGATAATCACGATGGCCATATTTTTTATCGTAAGTATAATCGGCATGACTTGGCCTGTAAACGTCTTTTATATGTGAGTAGTCTTTAGATTTTTGATTGGTGTTTTTAATAATAAATCCAATAGAAGTTCCTGTGGTTTGACCTTCAAAAATACCTGATAAAAACTCGACGGTGTCTGGCTCTTTACGCTGAGTTACGATATTGGATTGCCCTGGCTTTCTTCTATCTAATTCATGTTGAATGGCTTTAAAATCGAGTTTTAAACCAGCTGGACAGCCATCAATTACACCGCCAATTGCAGAACCATGCGATTCGCCAAAAGTGGTGAGTTTAAATAATTTTCCGAAGGTATTTCCTGCCATTAATCGCTATATTTTTATGCTAATGTAACCCTATTCTTAAAGAAACAAAAATCGACATTACTTTTCCTTAATATATGGCTTAATATTCTGGTTACATTCTTTTAACAAATTACTCACAGTTAATTAATTAAGGCTTAAAGTAAAAGTGAATAATTAAGCTGTTCTTTGTACAAACCTTTTAGCTCTTGAAATTAAAACGTAAAGTAGAAATAGCTGTTATATCCGACGTGCATTTAGGCACCTATGGTTGCCATGCTAAACAACTCTTGACTTACTTGAATAGTATCGAGCCAAAAACCCTTATACTTAATGGCGATATTATAGATATTTGGCAATTTAAGAAGCGTTATTTTCCTAAATCGCATTTAAAGGTTATAAAAAAGATTATGGACTTTGCATCGGATGGTGTTGAAGTTATTTACATTACAGGTAACCATGATGAAATGTTAAGGCGTTTTGCTGATACGACTATTGGAAATATATCGATAGTTAATAAAAAAGTGCTTGATTTAGATGGTAAACGCGCTTGGATTTTTCATGGTGATGTTTTTGATGTCTCTATTCAGAATGCCAAATGGTTAGCTAAATTAGGTGGTTATGGTTATGATGTGCTTATTCTTTTAAATCGTTTTGTTAATTGGATTTTAGAGCGTATGGGTAAAGAAAAGTATTCGCTTTCCAAAAAAATTAAAAACAGTGTAAAACGTGCTGTAAAGTATATTAACGATTTTGAAGAAGTGGCCTCAGACTTGGCTATAGAAAACGGTTACGATTACGTAATTTGTGGTCACATCCATCAACCCAAAATGCTTATTAAAGAGAATAAGTTTGGACAAACCATGTATTTAAACTCTGGTGATTGGGTTGAAAATTTTACGGCTTTAGAATATCAATTTAAACGTTGGAAAATTTACAATTATAACAACGATAAATTATCACCATTTTTTGCAGATGAAGATTTGAAAGACATGGAAATAACTGATTTAATCGCCGCTATTACTGTGGTTGATCGTAAAAAAAAGAAATCAGATTAACGCTTGATTTAAAATGGTTACTGGGTGCAGAGCTTGTCTTGCTGTGCCATCCAATATTTGATGTCTGCAACTCGTCCCATTAGCAGAAACAATAATTTCTTTATTTGTGTTTCTTATGTTAGGAAATAACGTTTGATTGCCTATTTGCATACTTATTTCGTAATGTTCTTTTTCGTAACCAAAACTTCCAGCCATGCCACAACAACCACTAGATATTATAGTCACATTATAGTTTTTAGGTAAGTTTAAAATATGAAACGTATCGCTTGTATTACCTAATGCTTTTTGATAGCAGTGTGCATGTATTTTTATAGTTTTACTATCTTCTGAAAACTGACTAGAAACAATATTGCCTTTTTGAGCTTCTTGGTTTAAGAACTCTTCAATTAAATAGGTGTGCTTTGCAATTTTTGTGGCATTATCTTTATCATCAGCTAGTTTAGGGTATTCATCTTTAAAGCTATAAATAGCCGAAGGCTCAATACCAATTAATGGCGTTTTTTCGGTAATAAGGTTTTTGAAAATAGAGACATTTTTATTAGCAATAATTTTGGCTTGATCTAAAAAACCTTTTGATATAAAGCTACGTCCAGACTCTTCATGCTTTACCATAGTTACTTTATAATTGAGCTTTGTTAGTAGTTCTATCGCATCTAACCCTATTTGTGTATCTAAATGATTGGTGAATTCATCGACAAACAAATAAATTTCTTTTTTATACTCTTGATTTGAGATTAACTTAGTCTTGTTAGGAAACTTTTTAGTTGAAATCAAAGGAAGCGTTCTCTGTGGAGAAATTCCTATGAGGTTTTTAATAAAACTAGACGTTATTTTATTAGTAAAGATAGCATTGGTTAATTTGGGAGTGTAGCTGGCAATATTGTTAAGCTTATTATTGTAAGCAAATAATTTATCGCGTAAAGATGTCCTGTTTGCTTTTTGGTATTGATATTGAAACTCGGCTTTTAATGACGCAACATCAACACTACTTGGACATTCGCTTGCACAGGCTTTGCAACTTAAACACAAATCGAAAACCTCTTTTAACTCTTGATGATTAAATTTATTCTCTTTATCGGAATGTGTTAGGAACTCCCGTAAGGCATTGGCTCTTGCTCTAGTCGTATCTTTTTCATTTTTTGTAGCCCGGTAACTCGGGCACATGGTTCCGCCAAATTCTGGTGATTTTCTGCAATCACCAGAGCCATTGCACTTTTCGGTTTCACGTAAAATACCTTTAGATGCCGAAAAGTCTATTTTAGTTTTAATTTTTGGTTCTATTCTACCTGGAGTATATCGTAAGTTTTCGTCCATTGGAAAAGCATCGACAATTTTTCCACGATTAAAAATAGTATTAGGATCGAAAACAGATTTAATTTGTTTAATGAGCTTATAGTTTTCATCTCCAATCATCATTGGGATAAACTCTGCGCGAACAATTCCATCGCCATGTTCGCCACTCATAGAGCCTTGATATTCTTTTACCAGCTTAGCCACATCTGTGGTAATTTTTCTAAATAATGTAACATCATGGCTATCTTTTAAATTTAAAATAGGTCGTAAATGTAATTCTCCAGCACCAGCGTGAGCGTAATAAACAGCTTCTTGCCGATAATTAGTCATAATTTGTGTAAACGCTTTAATGTAGTTAGCTAAATCTGGTAAAGCAACTGCTGTATCTTCAATACAAGCTACAGATTTTTTGTCACCTATCATATTCCCCAAAAGTCCAAGCCCAGCTTTTCTAAGCGCCATCGCTTTATTTATAGCATCATTTTTTAGGACTACATTAGCATAAGATTTTTCTTGTTCTAAGCTGTTTAATAAAGTATCAATTTGTTTATTTAAATCATTTTCGGTTTCAGACTTTAATTCACACATTAAAATAGCTTTAGGGTCGCCTTGTACAAATTGTCTATTTTTTTGTTGTGTTTTGTTGTGCTTAGTTAAATCCAGAATTGTTTTATCCATCATTTCACAGGTGTGTAAATTATGTGTCATGACAGTTTCTACGGTATTTAAACAATCCTCTACAGAATTAAAATGACAAGCTACCATAGCACTTTTTCTAGGTGGAAGCTTTTGTAGCTGCAAAGTAATTTCAGTAGTAAACGCTAACGTTCCTTCGCTACCAGTCAATAGATTACACATATTAAAAGGAATAGAGCTATTCGTGAAAACCTCACTTTTTATAAGCTCATCGATAGCATAACCTGTATTTCTTCTATGAATTTCTGGTTTAGGAAAGTTGTTTCTGATTTGTTCTTGAACATGGGAGCTTTTTAGTTGGTTAAAAATTTTTCTGTAAATCTTTCCTTCGAGCGTATCTAATTCTAGTTTTACATCGAACTCTTTTTTTGATAAAGCTTCAAAGACAACGTCGCTTCCATCGCTTAAAATAGTTTTTAGTTTTAAAACAGTATCTCTAGTGACACCATATTGGATAGATGTTGTCCCAGATGAATTGTTGCCTACCATACCACCAATCATACAGCGGTTGCTGGTTGATGTATTTGGTCCAAAAAACAAACCAAAAGGTTTTAAATAGTTATTTAATTCGTCTCTAACCACACCAGGTTGTACCGTTACCGTTTTATTTACTTCATCTAAATTTAAAATCTGGTTAAAATACTTTGAGGTGTCCACAATAATACCATCACCAACACATTGTCCAGCAAGTGAGGTTCCTGCTGTTCTTGGAATTAAACTGATATTGTATTGATTAGCATATTGAATTAAACAAATGATATCTTCGCTATTCTTAGGGTAAGCCACAGCTTTAGGGAGTATTCTGTAAACCGAAGCATCAGTAGCGTAAATAGCCTTTATTAAGTCATCAAACAAAAGATTTCCTTGAAGTTGTTTCTTCAATTTAGTTAATTGTTCAATTTCTGTTTTTGTCATAATGAAATGTTAACTGGCTAAAGATATTTAATAAATTTCTGTTTTTAACGTTATTTTACACATGGATTAGCTTTTTAGTGTCATCTAATTTGACAGAAAAAACGTATATATAAATAAACGAAACATAACATTATGAAGAAAGTACTTTTAACACTTACTAGTTTATTAGCAGTCACGGTATTAACCTATGCACAAGATATTTCTAAAAACGCTATTGGACTTCGTTTGGGAGACAGCGATGGTTTTGGAGCCGAAATATCATATCAACGCGCCATTATGGACAATAACCGACTAGAGTTTGATTTTGGTTGGCGTGATGGTAAACATTATGACGGTGTAAAACTTATTGGTTTATACCAATGGATTTGGAATATTGATGGTGGTTTTAACTGGTATGCTGGAGCTGGAGCTGGATTTGGAGCTTATAAAAATGAATATAGATATAATCACCCTGTTTATGGTTATGTTAAAGAAGAACATAGTGACTCTTTTGTTATTTTATCGGGAGATGTTGGTATAGAATACACATTCGATTTTCCTTTGCTTCTTTCTTTAGATGTAAGACCAGAATTAGGTTTTGGTGATGATTTATACGATAATGATGATCTAGATTTTGATATAGGTTTAGGTGTACGATATCAGTTCTAATCAACTACTTATTTATATATAAAAAAAGCGCCTGATTCAGGCGCTTTTTTTATGCTGTATGTTTTTATTTTGAAACCATATATTTAGATAAGGTTTCTTTGTATATTGATTCGTACTGAGGGACAATCTCATGAATATCAAATCTTGAAGCTTGTTCTTTGGCTTGTTGTTTAAATTGTTTTAAAGTCGTTTTGTCTTTAAGGATTAATAAAGCATTTTTAGCCATATCCTCAACATCTCCTACGGGACTTAAATAACCAGAAACACCATGTTTATTTACCTCTGGGATTCCACCAGAGTTGCTTGAAATTACAGGAACTCCCGCTGCCATAGCTTCTAATGCAGCAAGTCCAAAGCTTTCCGTTTCGGATGGTAAAATAAACAAGTCTGAAAAACATAAAATACGATCTATTTCATGACTGTTACCTAAAAACACGACTTGATTACTTATGCCTAACTCATCGCAAAGTGCTTCGGCGGCTTTCTTTTCAGGGCCTTCGCCTACAAGCATTAATTTGGCAGGTAGTTGTTTTTGTATTTTATAAAACACCTTTATAACGTCTGGAATGCGTTTTACTTTTCTTAAGTTACTAATGTGTGTAATAATAAGTTCGTGATCTTGTGCCATCATGCCACGTTGACAATCTGAAAACTCCTCTTTTTGCTTTCCTGTATCGATAAAGTTAGTCACGACATGAATATCATTTTTAATATCGAAAAGTCGTAAGGTATCGTTCTTTAAGCTTTCGGAAACAGCCGTAACAGCATCAGATTTATTAATACTAAATGTGACAGCGGTTTTGTAAAACGGGTGACTTCCTACTAGAGTGATATCGGTTCCGTGAAGTGTGGTAACAATTGGCAGATGAATACCTTCCTCCTGAAGCATTTTTTTGGCCATATAAGCGGCATATGCATGTGGAATGGCATAATGAACATGTAAGACTTCAATCCCATGAAGTTTTACCATGTCTACTAACTTACTTGAAAGCGCTAATTCATAGGGTTGATAATGAAAAAGTGGGTATTTAGGAACATTCACTTCATGAAAGTGTACATTATTACTTAATAGTTCTAGCCGAACAGGTTGTTTATAAGTTATAAAGTGAACTTCATGACCTCTTTTTGATAATTCTATCCCTAACTCGGTTGCAACAACACCGCTCCCGCCAAAGGTTGGATAGCAAACAATTCCTATTTTCATGTATTAATTTTTAATCTATTATTGCTTCGTAAATTAAGCGTTGAATTTCAGTTCTTATATTTTCGCGTAATAGTTTATTTCTACCTGCTTTTGGGTAAGTTCTATTTGCTAAAAAGACATATACTATTTCCTCGTCTGGATCGGCCCATGCATATGTTCCTGTAAATCCAGAATGCCCAAAACTTGTCATAGAAATACACCCGCAAGTTGGTCCTACATCACCTAATTGAGGTTTATCAAACCCTACACCTCGCCTATTGTCTTCACTACAAAAATAACAGGTGTTGAATTTTTCTAGTGTTTCAGGTTTTAAATAGCGTTTACCACCATAATATCCTTTTTGTAAATACATCTGCATAATTTTAGCAACATCGTTAGCGTTACTAAAAATACCTGCATGACCACCAATACCTCCTTGCATGGCTGCTCCCATATCGTGTACATAACCATGTACTTCTTGATAACGATAATAATCATCAACTTCGGTAGGAACTATTTTATCTCCACTAAATTTTGTGTTTGGGTTATAGGTAGTGTAATTGGCTCCAAGAGATTTGTAAAAGTGATTGTTAGCTAATTGACTTAAGCTTTTTTTATAATATTTTTCGATGTACTTTTTTAATATGTAATACGGTAAGTCGCTGTAACGATATTTGAGTCTATCTAGCAAATCACTATCTTTAATTGTTTTTTGTATGGAATCCATATAGTCTTTTCTCATATAGAGTTCATTAGCTACCTTAACACTAAATTTACCTGACGCTTCATTACGATAATATGCTGCGCTTGGTTTGTTTGTAACAGAATCTAAAGTGGCATAATAAAACGGTATCCAAGGTTTTAGTCGTGCGTAATGTGATAGCATTTCTTTTATAGTGACATTTTTTTTATTTGAATTTGCATATTCAGGTAAAATCTTAGATAGTTTTGTGTCTAAAGAAATAATGCCATTCTCTTCCATTTCCATAAGCAATGGTAACGTGGCTAAAATTTTGGTTAACGAAGCAACATCGTAAACATCATCAAAATGAACATTTTGGGCGTTTTTATTGTAAGTATGTTTACCAAAATTTTTATTGTAAATCACTTTGCCTTTTCTAGCAACAAGTAGTTGTATGCCAGGTGTCATTTCTTCTTTAATAGCATAATTAGCAACAGAATCTAATTTTTTAAGTTTTTCTGAGCTCATTCCTACACGTTCAGGAGTGCCATAACTTAGGTTTAAAATATCATTATACATAATGCCGTCTCCAGCATGAAAACCATTTCCTACAGTAACGGGTAGTGTTCCTTTAGCTGGTAAAGCGCCAAATAATAATTGTGCCGATTTTTGCTGGGCTATTTCACTGTTTTGGTAACTTACTACAATACTTTCAAAGTTTTCTACCGTAGATAAATCCAATAAGGCATATGGTTTCACAAATATATCGAGCACGACATTCTTTGTTCGTGCAAGTTCATATAACCACACTAATTCTTTATTTTTAAACGAACTACTTTTCCAAGGATTGGCATTAGAACGATGGAATCCAACAACAACTGTATTATAACCCGACAATTTTTGTAATAAAACATCTAAATTATCGGCAGAAATTTTATGGACTTTAGCATATTTTTGAAGTTCTTTAAAAAACACTGAGCCATCATCATCTCCCAAACTTACATAGGCAATATGCTTATCTTCAAGGTTACGAATAGGTAAAAAATCATTTTTGTTTTTTAAAACTGTAATAGCATTTTCGAAAAGCTTTTCGGAAAGTACGTTGTCTTCTACTCTATTTAAATCGGAAACTAGATTATTTAACGAAATAGGATTATAATGGTTTAAGCCAACCTTGTATTTAGCTTTTAGTATTTTTTTTACTGAGAGTGCTAATCGCTCTTCAGTAATATCACCGTTTTTATAGGCTTCAGCAATTTTTTCAATAGCTTTGGGAACGTTTTCAGAAATTAATAATACATCATTTCCTGCTAAGAAAGCTGCTAAATCTATATCGCCAGGTTCGCTATAATTTGCAGCTCCTTTCATGTTTAATGCATCAGTAAAAATAAGTCCTTCAAAACCTAGCGAGTCTTTTAAAATTCCTGTAACGATAGGTTTAGAAATAGATGACGGATAGTTGTCTCTGGAATCTAAAGCAGGAACATTTAAATGAGCTACCATAACACTTGAAAGTCCCTCTTTAATTAATGTTTTATAAGGATATAATTCAACCGAATCTATACGTTGTTTAGTAAAATTAACAGATGGTAATGTTTTATGCGAGTCGCTCTCGGTATCGCCATGTCCAGGGAAATGCTTTGCATTTGCTAAAACCCCAGCACTTTGCATACCTTTCATAAAGGCTAATGCTTTTTCGGTGACGTTATCTTTATTTTCACCAAAAGAACGATTTCCAATAATAGGATTTTTAGGATTTGTATTTATATCTACAACTGGCGCAAAATTAAAATGCACGCCTAAACGTTTACAATGCTCGCCTATATGTTTTCCTGTTTCCTCAATAAGTTTAAGGTCGTTTACAGCACCTAAAGTCATATTCCAAGGAAAAGCATAAGTGGAATCTAAACGCATGCTTAGTCCCCATTCGGCATCCATACCTACTAATAAAGGAATTTTTGAAGCAGACTGAAGTCTGTTATTTAACTTCGCCTGGCTAATAGGGTCGCCTGTTGAAAAAATAACACCACCAATAGCATTGTTTTTTACTTGTTGTAAAATAATATTTTCATGCCTAAGCCCTTTGTCAGAAAATACTTGAACCATGAATAGTTGTCCTATTTTCTCTTTTAAGGTCATGTTGTTATAAAGGCTGTCAACCCATTTGTTTTGGGCTTTGGGGTTGGTTGACGCTAATGGATTATTTTGTTGAGAAAAACAAAATGAAAATGAGAATATAGTGAGTATTAAACAGCTTTTTAAACGCATAGAGGTACTTGGGTTTTAATTCAATTATAATAAACTAAAAACTATGCCAAAATAATACTTTAAGAAACAATTTGGTAGGACTTTAAGATAGTTTTATTAAGAATTAATCAACTATTTAATGTCTGTTTTATAAATGTCTTTTGTTATTTTTGACTTATGAAATCACTAGTTAATACTTTTTCCGTTTTAGTTGTTAGTTTTTTATTGCTAACAAGCTGTTATAACTCTAATCGTAATTGTGCTGATTATAAAACAGGTACATTTGAATTTACTTATGTAGAGAAAGGTGAAGAAAAAACAGCCATTTTTGTAAGAACAGAAGCATATAGCGTAGATTATATAGGTGAAAAAGTAGATTCCTCATCAATACGATGGATAAACGATTGTGAGTTTATTTTAAAAAAATTACATCCAACTTCAAATTTGGAGAAGAAGCCCATTCATATGAAGATTATAAGTACTACTGAAGATTCTTATACATTTGAATACAAGTATGCTGTTGATGATTTAAATAGAGATAACCGAAAAATGCGTGGTGTGGCTAAAAAAATAGAATAATATGCTAGACTTTTTACTAACGGGCGATGCCATTATGGCATTATTAACCTTAACATTTCTAGAAATCATTTTAGGAATAGACAACATTGTTTTTATATCTATTGCAGCAAACAAATTACCCGAACACCAACGAAGCAAGGCAACAAATATTGGGTTGTTGTTAGCTATGTTTCAGCGTATTGTTTTGTTATTTTTTGTCTCATTTTTAATCGGTTTAAAAGAGCCTTTTTATACAATTGATAAAGATTGGCTACATATTTCTATAAGCTGGCAAGCCTTAATATTGTTTACAGGAGGGTTGTTTTTAATTTATAAAAGTACATCCGAAATACGAGAAAAAGTAGAGATGCCAGATCATGATGAAAAAGAAATAAAAAGCAAAAAAATCACATCATTATCGCAAGCTATAACACAAATACTTATAATAGATTTTATTTTCTCTATCGATTCTATTCTTACTGCGGTTGGTATGACTAACGGTCTGCATCCTAATCATAACTATGCTTTGGTGCTAATGATAATTGCTGTGGTTATATCTATTATCATAATGATAGGCTTTGCTAATCCTATTAGGAAATTTATAGACCAACACCCAAGTATGCAAGTTTTAGGTCTTGCATTTTTAATTTTAATTGGCTTTATGCTAATTACCGAAGCAGCTCACCTATCGCATACGTCTATTTTTGACCAAACTGTAGGTGCAATACCAAAAGGCTATCTCTATTTTGCTATTGCCTTTTCGTTGTTTGTCGAATTTATAAACTTTAGGATACAAAAAAACAATAGCAAAAAGAAACAGCATTAAAACAATGCTGTTTGTCCTTCACCATCTTTTGAGTCATTATCATCATCAGAATTGTTCTTGTTAGCTGAAGAATTTGTTTTTTTCTTCTCAGAAATCTCTTCTTCATCTATAACATCTATTTCATCTGCAGGTGTTTCTTTTGGTGCTTCATAAGGTAATGGATCCAGCAAATTAACCTGATTTACTTTTTCTTTAGTCAACTGATTTCCAATAGCATTAACACCTTTTATTGAAATAAATTCTTCAAGGTTTATTTCTTGATTAGCTTTACGGTCTTTTCCACGTTCTTTAGTAAATTCTATTTCGGCAACAGGTTTCCAATCGGTAGAAACAATTTCTAGTTGTGTGTCTGGGTGCTCGGGTAAAAAGTCCTCTTCTCTACCTTCGTTTTCAATTAAAAAACGTTTTACATAGTACAACTCTCGATCACCATTGTAATACACTACCGAAATAGGTTTTTTAGGTAGCCATTTTTCCATTACAATCATATCGCTGTCAAAATGAGTTGTTATTTCTGGAACAATGGTTTTTGCAACACCAGATTGTGTGATAATTAAAATACGGTCTTCTCCTCTAAACTCACCAACCAATTCGCCGCGCCCATCAACATTTAAACGCTGTACTGTATCGTCAAACCATATTTTTCGGGGTTTTAATGTAGATACACCTTTTTCTTTTAGCTCTATACGTTTTACAGCATATTTAGAAACAATATTTCCTTTTGAATTACGCCCTTTTATTAATATATCGGCAAAATCTAAGTCCCATTTTAATTTTTTAACGCTGCCTACCTGACGTAATAATATGGTAACAACTTCTGCTTCACCATTTGGATTAGCTGAAAAATACAGGACTTTCGAGCCTTTCTTACCGTTGGTTAAATCGTATTCACGATCTCTAGTAACAGATGTTACAGCAAAACGTTTTACATAAGTTGTTCCGCCTTTACCATCTAAATAAATCATATTATAAATGGTGCGTTTGTCTTTTTTCTTAAAGACAGCAACGTGTATAATATCTTTACCTACAAAGGTTTTGGTGTCTACTTTGGTAACCATCATTTTACCTTCTGCAGTAAAAACAATAATATCATCTATATCGGCGCAATCACACACATACTCATCTTTACGTAATGATGTTCCAATAAAGCCTTCTTTTCTATTTACGTAAAGCTTAGTATTTCTAATAACTACTTTTGTTGCGACAATATCTTCAAAAATCTTAATTTCTGTTTTACGTTCTTTCCCTTCTCCATAGTCTTTCTTTAAACGTTTAAAGTAAGCTATCGCGTAATCAATAAGATGCTCTAAATGATGTTTTATTTGCGCTATTTGATCTTCAAGAGCATCTATTTTTTGTTGCGCTTTATCGATATCAAATTTTGAAATTCGCTTGATTCGTATTTCGGTTAAACGTGTAATGTCTTCTTTTGTAACAGCACGTTTTAAGTGCTTAATATGAGGTTTTAAGCCTTTATCGATTGCTGAAATCACACCTTCCCATGTTTCTTCTTCTTCAATATCGCGATAAATTCTATTTTCAATAAAAATACGCTCTAACGATGCGAAATGCCATTGTTCTTCATACTCGTTAAGCTTAATTTCTAATTCGCTTTTTAGCAACTGAACCGTATTGTCTGTTGAGCGGCGTAAAATTTCAGAAACTCCAATAAATATAGGTTTATTGTCTTCAATAATACAACATAAGGGCGAAATGGAGTTTTCGCAATTGGTGAAGGCATAAAGTGCATCGATGGTTTTATCTGGTGAAATACCCGAATGTAAATGCACTAATATTTCAACTTCGGCAGCTGTATTGTCCTCGATTTTTTTGATTTTGATTTTTCCTTTATCATTCGCTTTTAAAATCGAATCGATTAAAGATGTTGTTGTTGTTCCGTAAGGAATTTCAGAAATTTTAAGTACATTTTTATCGTGGTGCCCAATTTTTGCTCTTACGCGTACTTTTCCGCCACGATTTCCATCATTATAATTTGTAAAATCGGCTTCACCTCCAGTTGGAAAATCTGGAAGTATTTTAAAGCGTTTCCCTTGTAGGTGTTTTATAGAGGCATCGATAAGCTCTATAAAATTATGAGGTAAAATACGTGTTGACAACCCAACGGCAATTCCCTCGGCGCCTTGTGCTAAAAGTAATGGAAACATGACAGGAAGATTAACAGGCTCTTTTCTTCTACCATCATACGATGCTTGCCATTCGGTAATTTTAGGGTTGTAAACAACATCTAAAGCGAACTTAGATAAACGTGCTTCGATGTAACGAGAAGCGGCTGCACTATCGCCAGTAAGAATATTTCCCCAGTTACCTTGTGTGTCTATTAACAAGTCTTTTTGACCAATTTGCACCATGGCATCTGCAATACTAGCGTCTCCATGCGGATGATACTGCATAGTATGCCCTACAATGTTGGCAACTTTATTGTAGCGTCCGTCGTCTAGCTCTTGCATAGCATGCATAATACGGCGTTGTACAGGTTTAAAGCCATCTTCAATGGCAGGTACTGCACGTTCAAGAATTACATAAGAAGCATAATCTAAGAACCAGTCCTTGTACATGCCTGTAACTTTGGTAATAGTGCCTTGGTCTTCGTTTTGTTCGTTCAAATCGTCTAACTCTTCGCTCATTGACTCGTTTTATATTTTTTATTATGCTTAATCATTTTCCTTAATGATTGCTTGATATATTTTCGTTTCTTTTTTGATACTAGTGTGACGTTAAATGTTTCTTTTCTAGTATGATTTTTTGAGTTTTTAATATATAGTACTAAAGTTTTATAAATAACATAATTATGAAATTTAAAGGCTGATAATCTGTCTTTTTCAAATTCTATAGTTTTTTCACGATAATTAAAGTGATCTGAAAGTAATAGTCCTTTGTTGGTTACTACAACTTTTACACCATCGCTATCATATTCGAAATATTTTGAAATAAAATGTACTAGAAAAAATAATAAAGCAAATCCGCCAAAAATTATAGCAAATGTTACAACTGGATCTTTGGTGACATCGCGAAAGGCGTTAAATACGGTTGCCAAAAGTATGGCAAGAACCACCAGTATAAAATATACCGAGATAATAACATTTTTCATTTTTCCGTTATTGGTTCTCATATTTTATTCCTCGACAATATCTAACTCTACTTTTAGGTTATCAATAATAAATTCTTGCCTATTAGGAGTATTTTTTCCCATATAGAAACTTAGTAATTCCTCGATAGACTTATCTTTATCTAACATTATAGGATCTAAGCGGATATCTTCTCCTATAAAGAATTGAAATTCATCGGGCGAAATTTCACCAAGTCCTTTAAATCGGGTGATTTCAGGTTTTGGTTTCAGTTCATTTATGGCGTTTCTTCGTTCTTCTTCAGAATAACAGTAAATAGTTTTCTTTTTGTTTCTTACGCGGAATAATGGTGTTTGTAAAATATATAAATGCCCTTCTTTAATTAATTCAGGAAAAAACTGCAGGAAAAATGTAATTAACAACAAACGTATGTGCATACCGTCTACGTCGGCATCGGTGGCAATTACAATGTTATTGTAACGTAAATCCTCCATGGATTCTTCTATGTTTAAGGCAGCTTGGAGTAAGTTAAATTCCTCATTTTCATAAACAATTTTTTTGCTCATGCCATAGGAATTCAAGGGTTTACCACGCAAACTAAAAACCGCTTGGGTGTTAACATCTCGTGACTTTGTAATACTTCCAGATGCTGAATCTCCCTCGGTAATAAACAACGTGGTTTCTAAACGTCTGTCATTTTTTAAATCGCCCAAATGCACACGGCAATCGCGTAGTTTTTTATTATGAAGACTTGCCTTTTTAGCACGTTCTTTAGCAAGTTTTCTAATACCAGAAAGTTCTTTACGCTCACGTTCGGCTTGTAAAATTTTACGTTGAAGTTTTTCGGCTGTTTCTGGGTTTTTATGTAAAAAGTTATCTAAATGTGTTTTTACAAAATCGTTAACATAAGTACGCACGGTTGGCAAATCGCCTCCCATATCTGTCGACCCTAATTTAGTTTTGGTCTGACTTTCAAATACTGGCTCCATCACTTTAATGGAAATGGCAGACACCACAGATTTTCTTACATCGGAGGCATCGTAATTTTTGCCGTAAAACTCTCGAATGGTTCTTACTAAAGCTTCTCTAAAAGCAGATAAATGTGTGCCGCCTTGTGTGGTATTTTGCCCGTTAACGAAAGAGTGATATTCTTCGCTATATTGTGTTTTATGGTGCGTAAGCGCTATTTCTATATCGTCACCACGCAGGTGAATAATGGGATAGATTTTATCGGCATCATTAATGTTTTCTTCTAATAAATCTTTTAATCCGTTTTCGCTATAATATTTTTCGCCGTTAAAAACTATAGTCAGTCCAGGATTTAGGTATACATAGTTTTTAAGCATTTTTGCCACATATTCGTGACGATACTTATAGTTTTTGAAGATAGATTCGTCTGGCACGAAAGAGACTTTGGTCCCTTTTCGTCTTGAGGTTTCATCTAAAAATTCTTCGTTTTTTAGCTCACCAAGTTCAAACTCTGCTGAGGCCGATTTACCATCACGGGTAGATTCTACTCTAAAATGTGTTGATAAGGCGTTGACAGCTTTAGTACCAACACCATTTAATCCAACCGATTTTTTAAAGGCTCTTGAATCGTATTTTCCACCCGTATTCATTTTAGAAACCACATCAACCACTTTTCCTAAAGGAATACCGCGACCATAATCGCGAACAATAACTTTATTACCTTGGATGGAAATTTCGATAGTTTTTCCAGCTCCCATAACAAATTCGTCTATGGAGTTGTCTAAGACTTCTTTTAGTAGAATATAAATACCATCGTCTTGGGAAGAACCATCGCCTAATTTCCCGATGTACATTCCAGGACGCATACGGATGTGTTCTTTCCAATCGAGTGAGCGTATGTTATCTTCGGTATATTGGGTTTGATCTGCCATAAAATTAATATGCGTGAACGTTAGCGATAGACTGCTAATATAAGATATAGTGATATAAAATGAAACTTAGATTTTATAAAGTAATTAACAATAAAAAAGCCAACATTGTTGAGAACGTTGGCTTTAAGAGTGTTATATTTTTAGATACTGCTATCTAATTAACTTTTTGTACTTAATTCGTTTAGGCATAATATCGCCGCCTAATCGTTTCTTTTTATTTTCTTCGTAATCGCTAAAGCTACCTTCAAAGAAATACACTTGGCTATCACCTTCGAAAGCTAATATATGTGTACAAATACGGTCTAAAAACCAACGGTCGTGAGAGATGACTACAGCACATCCTGCAAAGTTTTCTAAACCTTCTTCTAAAGCACGAAGTGTATTAACATCTAAATCGTTAGTAGGCTCATCCAATAATAAGACGTTGCCTTCTTCTTTTAGTGTCATGGCTAAGTGTAAACGGTTTCGTTCACCTCCCGATAGTAAGGAAACTTTTTTGTTTTGTTCACTTCCAGAAAAATTAAATCGACTTAAATAGGCTCTAGAGTTTACTTGCCTGCTTCCCATCATGACTAATTCTTGTTCGTCACTAAAGTTTTGCCAAATAGTTTTTTCGGGATCTATATTTGAATGACTTTGATCTACATAAGCAATTTTAGCTGTTTCGCCTACTTCAAACTCACCTTTATCTGGAGTTTCTTCTCCCATAATCATTCTAAAAATGGTTGTTTTTCCTGCACCGTTAGGTCCAATAACTCCTACTATTCCTGCTTGTGGAAGTTTAAAGTTTAAATCTTCATAAAGTAATTTGTCGCCATAGGCCTTGCTTACTCCTTTGGCTTCTATTACATTGGTTCCTAAACGTGGGCCGTTAGGAATATAAATTTCAAGCTTTTCGTCAAGTTGTTTTTGGTCTTGACTCATTAACTTATCATAGTTATTTAAACGAGCTTTTTGTTTTGCTTGACGTCCTTTTGGAGCCATTTTTACCCATTCTAACTCGCGTTCTAATGTTTTTTGACGCTTAGAGGCAGCTTTTTGTTCTTGTGCCATACGCTTAGACTTTTGATCTAGCCATGAAGAATAGTTTCCTTTCCAAGGAATGCCTTCACCTCTATCTAACTCTAAAATCCAACCAGCAACATTGTCTAGAAAATAACGATCGTGCGTTACGGCAATAACAGTGCCTTTATATTGTGCTAAATGATGTTCTAACCAATGTACCGATTCGGCATCTAAATGGTTAGTAGGCTCATCTAAGAGTAGAATATCTGGTTCTTGTAATAATAAACGACAAAGTGCTACACGACGACGCTCACCACCAGAAAGCACGCCTATTTTTTTATCACCTTCAGGTGTACGAAGTGCATCCATAGCTATTTCCAACTTGGTGTCTAATTCCCAAGCATTGGAGGCGTCAATTTTATCCTGAAGTTCGGCTTGACGATTCATAAGCTTTTCCATTTTATCTGGATCGCTATATACTTCCTCTAAACCAAACATATCGTTTATTTTGTTGTATTCATCAAGGATAGCAACAGTTTCTGCAGCGCCTTCTTTTACAATTTCTAAGACAGTTTTTTCATCGTCTAATTTTGGTTCTTGTTCTAAATAACCTACAGAATATCCTGGTGAAAATACCACATCGCCTTGATAGTTTTTATCGACTCCTGCGATAATTTTTAACAGCGTAGACTTACCAGAACCATTTAAACCTAGAATACCAATTTTAGCCCCATAAAAGAAACTTAAATATATATTTTTAAGCACTGGTGTATTAGCACTTTGAAATGTCTTGGTAACCCCAGACATTGAAAAAATTACTTTTTTATCGTCACTCATAAATACGTTTTAGTTTTAAATTCTTAAAATATTTTAGGATTAAACACGCCCTTTTAAAGCGTTAAAAACCCATGCAATGGCAAAGAAACCTATGCCTACAGCAGCAAATCCCCAGCCAGCGACATCGTCATATCTGAAAGCACCCAATGCTATTAAACTTAATCCTACTATTATCATAATCCATGTTGCCCAAGCTAACACGGTGTTTTTATTCATTGCCATTAATTTACTATTTTGTTTAAGAATACAAATATCGTGTTTTAACTAACATAATTCAACCAAAGCACATTGTTTTAAATAATCTTTAGAATATGCGCTTCAAGAAGCTATTAAATTAGCCTTATAAATATACTATTTTATGCTATAATAAATTTTGAAATTCGTAAATCTAGCTTTCATTTTTTCTTAATTTCTTAATTAACTTTTTCTTATCATTTTTTATTCTCTCATTACTTACAACGAAACTAATTTTGTTTATTGTATTTAAAAAAAATCAATATATAATATATGAATAAAGCTTTACTATCATTGGCTATTGGAGGGTTTGGGATAGGATTAACAGAATTTGTTATTATGGGTATTTTACCTGATGTAGCTAAAGCTTTTGATATTAGTATTCCGGATGCTGGACATTTTATTTCTGCCTATGCTTTAGGTGTTGTTATTGGTGCGCCTATACTTACAACTATAGGTAATAAATGGTCTGCAACTAGAGTATTATTATTACTTATGGTCTGGTTTACAATTTTTAATACTTTATCTGCATTTGCTACGGGATATTATTCGTTTATAATTTTACGTTTTTTATCGGGTTTACCTCATGGAGCTTTTTTTGGTATTGGTGCTGTAGTTGCCGGAAAATTATCTAAAGACGGTAAAGAAGCGCAAGGGATTGCTATTATGTTTAGCGGATTAACTGTTGCAAACCTTTTAGGTGTACCTTTAGGAACTTATTTAGGTAAAAATTTTAGTTGGAGTATTTCTTTTTTAATGGTAGGTTTAGTTGGTATAGTTGCGGTTTTAGGTGTGAAATTCTGGATGCCTAAGTTAACACAATCAACAAAAACAAATTTTTTAAGTGATTTTAAAATTTTTAAACGATTGGAGTTATGGCTTATTATATTACTTACAACTATTGGTACTGGTGGTTTTTTCGCATGGTATAGTTATATAGCTCCTTTAATTACTGATGTTGCAGGATATGCTGAAAGTGTGGTGTCTTATGCTATGATATTAGCTGGATTAGGTATGGTTATTGGAAACTTTTTAGGGGCAAAACTCACAGAAAAATACTCGCCATTAAACACTGTTGCAATAGTATTATGTATGATGGCTTTATGTCTTTCTTTAAATACCTTTTTAGCATCAAACAAAATACTCGTTTTAGTTATGACATTTATAATTGGTATTGTATCGTTTGCTATATCCACCCCTATACAAATGCTTATTATAAAATCAGCTAAAGGTTCTGAAACATTAGGATCATCTCTTAATCAAAGTGCTTTTAATATTGGTAATGCATCAGGGGCTTATTTTGCAGGACTTCCTATTGCTATGGGATACGGATACACTGCTGCAGATTGGGTTGGTGCTGCTATGGCCTGCTGTGGTGTTTTTATTGCATTATTCATACTCCTATTAAGAAAATACAAACGATTAATTGTCATATTTCCAAGAAAAAAGGTGTTTAAAAAAGGATAAAATAGTCTTGTTTAAAAAAATATTCTTAATTTTGTATTATTATCATAATAATTATGTTTTCAAAAGCTTGTGAATATGGTATTAAAGCAGCAATTTATATTGCCGCTAAGTCTAACGAAGGTAAACGTGTTAGCCTAAAAGGTATTGCAAAACATATTAATTCACCCGAAGCTTTTACCGCAAAAATTCTCCAAATACTTGCTCGAGAAAATATAGTTACTTCTGTAAGAGGTATTAATGGTGGATTTGAAATTGAACCTTCTAAATTAGAAACTATTTTTTTATCTGATATAGTTAAAGCTATTGATGATGATGACATTTACAAAGGTTGTGGGATTGGTTTAAAAGAATGTAATGAACTCCACCCTTGCCCTATTCATAACGACTTTAAAAAAGTTAGAAATAGTTTAAGAGACTTGTTAGAGACAACAAATTTGAAGCAATTAGCTTTAAACGTGCATTCTGGCAACTCTTTTTTGCGTGTTTAAAAAAATTTAAATATAAACAGGACAAATATATCCGAATAAAAATAATAATTATGGAAACCTTACAAAAAGACACAACAAAACAAATAGGAAGTTATGTCGCCAACGATTACAGAACGGCTGCTGTATTCTCAAAATACGGTATCGATTTTTGCTGCAAAGGTCATAGAACCATCCAAGAGGTTTGTGAAAAGAAAGACATTGATTCCAATGTATTGCTGGATGACTTAAACGCTATTATGACTTCACATTCTGGCGAAAGTATAGATTACAAATCTTGGCCCTTAGATCTACTTGCCGATTATATAGAAAAAAAGCATCATCGCTATGTCGAGGAAAAAATTCCAGTACTAAAACAGTTTTTAGCTAAACTATGTAAAGTACACGGAAGTCGACACCCAGAATTGTTTGAAATCAACGAACTTTTTACGGCATCAGCTGGCGAACTAGCTGCACATATGAAAAAAGAAGAGCTCATCCTCTTCCCGTTTGTAAAAAAAATGGTGAAAGCCACAATGTCTGGGCAACCTATTAAAGTTCCAGGTTTTGGAACCGTAGAAAATCCCATCGCAACCATGATGGAAGAGCACGATAACGAAGGTGAGCGTTTTAGAAAAATAGCAGAACTCACTAATAACTACAATCCGCCAGCAGATGCCTGCAACACCTATCGTGTGACTTTTGCCATGCTTAACGAGTTTGAACAAGATTTACATTTACATATTCATTTAGAAAATAACATTCTATTTCCTGAAGCAACTAAATTAGAAGGCCGCTTTTCTTGATAAAAAAACAGCCTTGTTACAATATTATAATGTTATCATAGGAACCTCAATAAACAGCAATTCTGAGTTTTTATTTGCTTTAATGGTAAATGCTTTAGTTTCATAAACACCCATAGCATCTCTAGACTCTAATGAATTGTTGTTTATTTCAATTGCTCCAGAAATAGTCATTATATAAACCCCGTGATTATCACTTTTAAGATTATAGGTAAATGTTTGTCCTTCTTCCAAATCAATACGAGATAATCTAGCATCTTGATGGATTTTTAAACTACCAGCTTCGGCATCATTAAACGAGCTTACTAGTGTTTGTAGTTTGCCTTGTCTGTCCTCTGTTTTAAATTGTTTTTGGTCATAACGTGGTGTTACGCCTTGCTTTTCTGGTATAACCCAAATTTGAAACAAACTCAAGTATTCATCTGCCGAGCCATTAATCTCAGAGTGTTGCACACCTGTTCCAGCGCTCATTACTTGCACTTCGCCTGGCAAAACTTGTTGCCAATCACTTTGCATATTATCACGATGTTTTAACACGCCTTTAAGCGGAATGGTAATGATTTCCATATTGTCGTGCGGATGTGTTCCAAATCCCATTTTTGGAGCAATAGTATCATCATTTAATACGCGTAATGCGCCAAAATGAATACGCTCTGGATTGAACCAGCCAGCAAAACTAAACGAATGATTAGCTTGTAACCATCCGTGGTTTGCAAATCCTCTTGTATCTGCTTTATGTATTATAGTTTTCATTTTTAAATCCTTTCTGGGTTTCCCTTTTTTATCTTAATTTATCTAATAAGTCGCTTAGTTGCGATGCTTCTTTTTGTGTGATTTTTTTTAACCAATCGTCATTAAAGTCTTCTGAAATATCTTTTAAAAGTTGTCGTCCAGAGTCCGTAATGACTACCTGAACTACCCTTCTATCAGTTTTAGAAGGTATACGTTCTATTAATTGTTTTGCACATAATTTATCGGTTAGTCGTGTGGCGTTAGGTGCACGTTCAATCATTCTAGATTTTACTGTTTGCATTGTTAATGGCTCGTCTGCACCACGTAGTATGCGTAAAATATTGTACTGTTGTGGCGATAGCCCAAATTGTGCAAAAAACGTGTTTTGCTTAGCCGAAATCCAATTTGCGGTATACAAAATATTGATTAACGCTTTAGACCGATTATCTTTAAAAGACGAGTTAATATCTTTTGAAATATCTCCCATAACCGTTATGCTTTTACATCGTTATAATCATCTGCTTTCTTTTTGAAAACAGCTGCAGCAAAGGGACAAAGCGGTGTGATTTTCAAATTATTTTTTCTGGCAAATTGTACTGTTTCTTCAATCAGTTTGTAACCAACACCTTGACCTTTTAAACTAGAATCGACCTCTGTATGGTCGATAATTATTTTTGACGGCCCAGCAAATACATAGGTCATTTCTGCAATGCGGTGCTTGTCTTTTTTAATGTAAAAAACACCTTTTTTATTGTCGCTATCGTGTAAAATCTCCATAGTTATAGTGCGTTTTTGAATTTATCAAGTTCAGCTATTAACTGATTATTAAGTTCTTTATCATTTATCTTACCTTCAGAAAAGTTGTCTTTGAATTTTGGGAGTGAAAATACACCAACAATATTGGCATTATGTCTTGGGAAGCGATCTTCTGCAATGGTTAACACCGATTGGCCTCCTCTAGCTCCTGGCGATGTTGCCATAAGCAACATTGGTTTACCAAAGAAAGTCTTTGATTCTATTCTAGACATCCAATCAAACATATTTTTAAATACTGCAGAATAAGCGCCGTTGTGCTCTGCCAAAGAAATTATTATGCCATCGGCTGCTTTAATTTTGTTTAATAGTTTATGTGCATTTTCAGGTTGACCATCCATACTTGTCTCTAGATCAACACTAAACAATGGCACATCAAAATCGTTCAAGTCCAGGACTTCTGCTTTAACATTGTCCACCAAATTTGCTGCATAAGTTGCTAATTGTTTATTAATGGATGTTTTACTGTTGCTCCCCGCAAAGGCAATTATATGTTTCATAAGTATTATTTTATTTTTCTAGGCAAATATATGGCAAAAACATTTATTTACCAAGGAAACTATTTCCTTGTAATATATTTTAACATAGCTTTTGCATTATAACGTTTTCGTAGCAAGGTTAAGTTTTGTATTTTTAGCCTGGAATTAACAACTTGCGTTAGGGATTGCAGCGGCATCCTCCCTTTGGGAGATATAGTGAAAAGCCCGACCACGTAAAACGTGGTAACGCCCAAAACAAACACACTTAAATAGATGGATTTAAACTTCAACAAGAACGAAGATCACAATAAATTATTGGTTTCTGAACTTAAGAAACGACTAGCAAAAGTAAAACTTGGTGGTGGCGAGAAACGCATTGAAAAACACCACGCAAAAGGCAAAATGACTGCCAGAGAACGTATTGATTATTTATTGGACAACAAAGCCCATAGTATTGAAATTGGAGCTTTTGCTGGTGATGATATGTATGAAGAACACGGCGGTTGCCCATCTGGTGGCGTGGTTGTGAAAATTGGTTACATAAAAGGCAAACAATGTATTGTAGTAGCTAACGATGCTACCGTAAAAGCAGGAGCTTGGTTTCCTATTACCGGCAAAAAGAATTTACGGGCTCAGGAACTAGCCATTGAAAACAAGCTCCCTATCATTTATCTGGTAGATTCTGCTGGAGTGTATTTACCAATGCAAGATGAAATTTTTCCAGATAAAGAGCATTTTGGTCGTATTTTTAGAAACAATGCTGTGATGAGCAGTATGGGTATTACTCAAATTGCTGCCGTTATGGGAAGCTGTGTTGCTGGTGGTGCTTATTTGCCCATAATGAGTGATGAAGCTTTGATTGTTGATAAAACAGGGAGCATTTTTTTAGCAGGTAGTTATTTAGTAAAAGCTGCTATTGGTGAAAGTATAGATAATGAAACCTTGGGTGGCGCTACGACACATAGTGAAATTAGCGGTGTTACCGATTATAAAGCTAAAGACGATAAAGATGCTTTAGATAAAATAAAAAACATTATTGATAAGATTGGTGATTTTGATAAAGCTGGTTTTAACAGAACTAAAGCGGCAAAACCCAAAGAAAACCAAGATGATATTTATGGTATTTTACCAAAAAGCCGTGCCGATCAGTACGATATGTATGAGATTATAAAGCGTCTTGTGGATAACAGCGAATATGAAGAATACAAAGCGGGTTACGGTAAAACTATTATTACCTGCTATGCTAGAATAGATGGATGGGCTGTTGGTATTGTGGCTAACCAACGTCATATTGTAAAAACCAAAGGCGCCAAAACTAAACCTGCCGAAATGCAGTTTGGTGGGGTGATTTACAACGATTCTGCCGATAAGGCTACACGATTTATTGCTAATTGTAATCAGAAGAAAATTCCGTTGGTATTTTTACAAGACGTTACGGGGTTTATGGTAGGTAGTAAAAGTGAGCATTCAGGTATTATTAAAGATGGTGCTAAAATGGTAAATGCCGTTAGTAATTCGGTAGTACCAAAGTTTACTGTAGTTATTGGTAATAGCTATGGTGCCGGAAATTATGCTATGTGTGGTAAGGCTTACGATCCACGATTAATTTTTGCTTGGCCAAGTGCCGAACTTGCTGTAATGAGCGGAAAAAGTGCTGCTAAAGTATTACTTCAAATTGAAAAAGCTTCTTTGGAAAAGCAAGGTGAAAAAATCACGAAAGAAAAAGAAGACGAACTTTATAATAAGATAAAAGCACGTTACGATAATCAGGTGTCTCCTTATTATGCCGCCGCACGATTATGGACAGACGCTGTTATTGATCCATTAGATACTAGAACATGGATAAGTATGGGGATTGAAGCTGCTAACCACGCTCCTATTGAAAAACAATTTAATATGGGTGTGCTACAAGTGTAGTAAAAAAATCATTAATTTTTCGTATCTTAATAACTGGTAATCAATATATTATTAGTTATGGAAACGATAAAATTTTTAAACAAATGGGCTAATGCACATACGTATTATCCATTAGATCTTATTAGAATTGCCTTAGGTGTGTTTTTATTTATAAAAGGCATTAATTTTATGGCCAATAGCCAAATGCTAGTCGATTTAATCAACCCCATTCAAAATTGGGCTGGTGGTATGCTGGCCATTCATTATGTGGCTCCAGCACATCTTATTGGTGGCGCTTTGATAGCCTTTGGCTTGTTGACACGTTGGGCAATAGCCGCTCAGTTACCTATTTTGATTGGAGCTGTTCTAATAAACTTTGTAGGTGACATGCACATGACTAGCTTAATTATGGCTAGTATTACTTTAATAGCTTGTGTATTTTTCCTAGTCTACGGATCAGGAAAGCACTCATGTGACTATTACTTTAAAATGCAGCAATAATTAAATAAGCAGACTTAGTTTATTAGTTTTAAAGTTTGTTCTCGCTGAACTTTGCCTGAAGTTGTTTCGATAAACTTATCTATAAAATAAACGTCTTTAGGGTGTTCAAACTTGTCTAATGTTTTATATATAGACTCTGGCATTGGTTTGTTATTCCCTTCTATAACTAAAATTAACTTTTCACCCAAGCTATCATCGGGAAGTGAAGTTATAAAAAATCGCTCTGGTATATGCTGTTGTAGTTTAGCTTCTATTTGTTCTGGGATAAGTTTAACGCCTCCAGAGTTGATTACATTATCAAAACGACCTAACCATTGGAATGTATTGTTTTTATAAAGCTTAACAATATCGTTAGTAGCTACTTTACCTTTAGTTAGTTTAGGCGCTTCAATTATTAAACAATCTCTGTCATCTTGTGCAATAGTTACATCTGGTAAAAGCTTATAGTATGTTTTTTCTCTAGTATGATTTAACTTTTTAAGCGCAATATGGCTAACTGTTTCTGTCATGCCATAAGTAGCATAAACATGCGATTTAAGTGATTGCATTTTTTCAGCTAATTGATTTGAAACTACAGCTCCGCCTACAATTAGTGTTTTTATATTGTCTAGTTTACTCAAGTTTTTCTCAACTTGCATGGGAATCATGGCACAAAAATCAAAGCTTTTTTTAGTATTAATGTTAAGTACTATTTTAGGGTTTATTAATGTTATATCTAAGCCTAAAACCATGGCTCTTACCAACATCATCTTCCCAGCAATATAACTAGCGGGCAAACAAAGTAAGGCTGATTTTCCAGGAGACAAATTAAAAAAATCTCCCGTTGCTAAAGCTGAATTAACCATAGCTTGCTTATTTATTTTAATAAGCTTTGGGTTGCCTGTAGAACCAGATGTCTTTAAATTAAGAAATGGATTGTTATCTAACCATTCTAATAAAAAGTGCCCTATTTGTTTTTCAAAATCCTCCCCTTCTTTAATAAAACTATAGGAGACTTCTTTAAGTTCTTCAAACGAAAAGTGTATTCCGTTTAATTTGAATTTGTGATGAATTTGTTTAAATGTTTCCAAAAGTTATAATGTTGTGGTGGTTTCATCTTGCTGTTTTGGAGCTTCTACGCTACCCCAAAGTTTATCTTTCCAATTGGTCCATTTATACTTTTTAGCAAAAATGAAAAGCAGGATTGGAAATAAAATAAACACAGGCATAAATACATCTATAAATCCAGCTGTTGTAGGCTGCGAGGTATCTTTTAACACCGAGTACGTTTGAAACGCTGTCCAATCGGCTGTTACTAATAAAGCCGTAAATAAGTTGTTGGCAGCATGAAAACCTAACGCAAGCTCTAAACCATCGTCCATTAAGGTCATAATACCTAAAAATAATCCTGTTCCTATATAATATATCATAATAATATAGCCTAGCTGCTTCACTTCGGGATTGGCTATGTGTAATAAACCAAATACCAAGGAGGTTGTAAGTAATGGCACCCATTTAGTTTTGGTTAAAACCCCTAATCCTTGCATTAAGTATCCTCTAAATAAGTATTCTTCAAAACTTGTTTGCAACGGAATCATGATAATAGCAATCACGCATAAAATAAGAAATGGGACTAATTGAAAATTAAGCACATAATTGTCTGGAGATAAATAGAAATAATCTAAAAGCGTCATCCCTGTAGAGAGTATTCCCCAAAACAGAAAGGCGAACCAAAAACGTTTCCAATCAATTTTAGGTCTTGCCGTGGTAAGTTTTGTTATTGTTTGTTTATGAAGCATTCTTACTGCAAAAAATACGCCAACCAAACCAGCTGCAAACGATAAGAGCATTAAAAAGAGGTTTAAGTTAGGCTCTAAAATAGACATCATTTCGGCTTCATTCATTTCAAATAAATTACTACCGCTATCCATTGCTTTATAAATAGCTACTGCTGTAAAAGGAATTTGACCAACAATTACGGCAGCTACTACAATTAAAAAACCTACTAAATATCGCCACCAATCGTGCAATACATTAAACACTTGTGCTATATACATGCTTTATAAATTAAATTTCCAGTTTAAATTGCTATGATAACTTAATGTGCCATTTTTTACAACTAAAGGACTATCAACATTATTGGTAAACAAACTTCCAGTACCTAAACCTTGCGGCATAGAATTCTTTAAAGTATGCGTCCATTGTGCAATGGCATTAAGTCCTACATTGCTTTCCAAGGCACTAGTTATCCACCACCCTATATGTTGTTTATTTGACAAATTAATCCATTCTTGACTACCTTGCCAGCCACCAACAAAACTTGGTTTTAAAATAATATACTGTGGTTGTATGGTTTGTAGCAGTTTTTGTTTTTCTGTTACATGAAACACGCCAATTAATTCTTCATCTAATGCAATGGGTAATGGTGTCTCTTCACAAAGTCTTGCCATTTCCTGCGGTTGACCTTGCCTTATGGGTTGTTCTATAGAATGTAAATCTAGTTCACTTAAGTACTTTAGTTTTTCTAAAGCTTCATTGTATTTAAAAGCACCATTAGCATCTACACGCAATTCAATATCATCTTTAGAAAATTCTGCCCGTATGGATTTTAGTAAATTATATTCTGTTTGAAAATCGATAGCACCTATTTTCATTTTAATACAAGAAAATCCTAAATTGATTTTATCTTGAATTTGTTGTTTCATAAAGGATTTGTCTCCCATCCAAATTAATCCGTTTATGGGTATGGAAGCATGTCCGCTTGTGAATTCCGAAGGAAATAACTCAAAAGGCGTTTCGCTTTCCAACGATTTAAATGCCATTTCCAATCCAAACTGTATGCTTGGAAATTCTATATTTTCTTTATATAATTCTTCTAAACCTAAATGGATATTTCGGCAAGTCCATTTAAGTTGTTGTTCGTAATCAGGTCTGTCGTCGGCACTTAAGCCGCGTAAAATACCACATTCTCCTATACCTTGTTTCCCATTTTTTTTAATAATAATAAACCAGGTCTCTTTAGTTTTTAAAACCCCTCTAGAAGTTCCACTAGGGCGTTTAAATTCGAGAAGATATTTTTTGTAAGTAGCTATCATTTATTTATGGAGGTTAAAAATACATCAAAAATTAAAATTTATGATGCATGCTTACTTGTAATTGTCCTTTACCTTGTGCGTTTGTTTTTTGATTCATCCACCCTAACTGAAATTTAATTTTAGGATTTAAAACATAACCAATTCCTAAATAAGTACGATTTCTATCAAAAAACTCAACGGTTCTGTTATCTCCAATATCTTGCTGTCCGTTAATGAACAGTTCATTGTATAACGCCGCATAAATAGTATTTTTATTAAATGTTCCTTCTTTGTTAAATGGAATATTCATAAACAGATTATAACGATAGCGCGTTCTAAAATCTTGGTTTTCCACAAAACGCTGTTCATAACGAAAACGGTGGGTTAAATGAATGTGCTCTCCTATTTTCTGTGGCAATAAGGCTTCTTGATAAATTCTACTTTCGGTTGAAGTATCATTACTTTCGCCCAAAGCACCAGACGTAACATGTGCATATCCTAAAGTTAGTTTTAAAGTGGTATTTTTTGGCCTGTAAGTGACTCCAGATCGTAATAGCAATTGCTCTAAATCGCCCATGATATTCCAGTTTCTGTATTGAATATCTCCTTGTACACCAAATTGACTCTCATTAAACTGAGTATCGTAAAAATACATATACCAAGCCCCTAGTTGATTAGGGTTTTGGGCTTTTGTAATTTGTGTAAATAGTGTGAATGTAATACAAAGAAATAAAACACGGGATATTCTTATCATGATAAAAAATTATTTTTGATAGTTAAATCTGGACAATAGATTTTTTTTGAAAAAAAGCGCTATTTTTAAAGACACAAATATCTTACTTAATGCCAGATTTTCCAAACATCATTCACTTTGCTATTCCATTTTTTGTGCTATCAATGGCACTAGAATTGTATGTTACAACACGTGAGAAGTTTAAGGAAACTAAAGGTTACGAAACCAAAGATGCTATTGCCTCAATAGCTATGGGATTGGGCAATGTCTTTCTTGGTTTTTTAAGTAAGGCTATTGTGTTATGGGCATTTGTGCTTATTTATAATAACTTCAGGTTATTTACTATTCCTGTAGCTTGGTGGAGTTTTGTATTGTTATTTTTTGCTGATGATATTTCATATTATTGGTTTCACCGAATTTCGCATGAATGCCGTTTATTTTGGGCATCACATGTGGTGCATCACTCATCCCAACATTACAATTTAAGTACAGCATTGCGACAAACATGGTCTGGCGGGTTTTATTCGTTTATTTTTTGGTTATGGCTACCATTATTAGGCTTTCATCCTGCTATGATTTTACTACAAATGTCTATTAGTTTATTATATCAATTTTGGATTCATACGGAAACTATTGACAAAATGCCCCAGTGGTTTGAAGCTGTTTTTAATACGCCATCTCATCATCGTGTACATCATGGCAGTAATCCTATTTATTTAGACAGAAATCACGCAGGGATATTAATTATTTGGGATAAACTGTTTGGGACATTTCAACCTGAGTTAGAACATGAAAAAGTACAGTATGGTTTGGTAAAAAACATCAATACTTACAATCCTATAAAAATTGCTTTTATTGAATGGTTTTATATGTTTAAAGATGCTTTTTTAGGAAAAAAATCTTTAAAAGATCGCTTAAATTATATGATTAAACCACCAGGATGGAAGCACGATGGCACAGGAAAATTAAGTGATGATTTACGAAACGAGTGGTTAGAACATTTTGATGACAAAAAACCACCTATAAAAGGTTAAATTTCTTTTATGACTTTGAATAATAACGTTATTTGGATTACAGGTGCCAGTAGTGGTATTGGCAAAGGATTAGCACTGGAATTGTCCAAAAAACACAACTGTAAACTCATACTCTCATCCCGAAGAAAAGAGGAGTTAGAAGCCGTTAAACAACAATGCAAGCACCCAAACCAAGTCGCTATTGTTCCTTTTGATTTGACACACTATGGCAATATGAACACAGTTGTAGAAAAGGCCTTAAAGTGCTTTGGTACTATTGATGTTTTAATTAATAATGGAGGTATAAGCCAGCGTTCCCTGATTATAGAAACTAGTATTGAAGTTGATAAAAAACTTATGGAAATAGATTATCTAGGTACTATTTCCTTAAGTAAAGCTCTCCTTCCCTACTTTATTAAAAAACAAAACGGTCATTTTGTAACCGTTACCAGTTTAATGGGGAAATTTTCTTCGCCTTACCGCTCAGCGTATTGTGGTGTTAAACATGCTTTGCATGGTTTTTTTGATGCACTACGGATGGAACACCAAAAGGACCAAATAAAAGTCACGATGATTTGTCCCGGTTTTGTAAACACCAATGTGGCGCGTAATGCGTTAACAGGTGACGGTTCTCAACAAAACTCTCAAGACGAAGCCACACAAAACGGATTAACGGTTGAAACTTTTTCAAAAAAAATGATAACGGCTATTGAACGTGAAAAATTTGAAGTCTATATTGGGAAAAAAGAAGTTTTAGGTGTGTACCTCAAACGATTTTTCCCAAAACTGTTGCACAAATTTGTAATAAAAAGCCAAGTAAGATAATATCTATTACTACTTTTCTAAAGCATATTCGCAAACATTCTCTCTAAATTCTATGCTTTTTAACGTGTTCCAAATTTTGGTATCAAAATCACTTGGCGAAAACCTGAACAACACTAGTGTTTATCTTGTGCTTTACAATAGTATGCGCTAACCATAACATTAAGCATCATCATACGTTTGGGTATAAAATGCATTGTAAAGTCGTATTTTTACTTATAAGAAGTTTCAGTAGATTTAACAAATACAGTGTAGATTTTTCTTTGTCTTTGTTAACAACAATAGATTAGTATTTTTTTATATAACAAATGTCATGAATAATTAGATAAAAAATTTTTAAATTTAACTAACAATCAATTTAAAGCACAAATTCATGAAAAATATATTACTACCTACAGATTTCTCGCAAAATTCCTGGGAAGCTATAGAATACGCTATAAATTTATTTCAAGATGGCGAGTGTACATTTTATTTAATGCATTCTTATGAGCCTCAGGTTTCTGCACCTTCTACAGCAGTTACATCTAAACGCGCTAATTCTGTAATTATGGAGTCTATGAAAAATGAAGCCACCTTAGGATTACAAAAAGTATTAAAGCAAGTAAATAGTCTGCCGTTAAACGAAAATCATGCATTTAAAACCATAATAGCAAACGACTATTTTACTGGTGCTGTTGAAGAACAAGTTAAAAAGCTTAATATAGATGCTGTTATTTTAGGAACAAAAGGTGCTAGTGGATTAAAAGAAGTTACTTTAGGTAGTAATACGGCCAATCTTATTGGTAAATTACCTTGTCCTATTATTGCTGTTCCTACAAATGCGGTTTTAAAAGATGTAAAAGAAATTGGTTTTGCTGTAGATTACTCTATAAAATCGTACGATAAAGGGTTAGATTTATTAAAAGATGTTGCGCTACACTACGAGTCTAAAATTTCTGTGGTACATGTTTTAAATAAACATAAAGAATTATCTGCTGAAATGTTATCAAGCAAAATTGAGTTAGAAAGCTATTTAAAGCCTATACCTACTACTTTTTATAACTTAACCGATGTTTCGGTTGAGTTAGGTACGAGAATATTTAGTGAAAGTCGTCAATTAGATATGATATGTGTGATAGCTAAGAAGCATGGCTTTTTTGAAAGGCTGTTTAATAAAAGCCAAAGTAAATCTATAAGTCATCATGCTAAAGTGCCTTTAATCATTTTTAATGAAGCTGCTTTTTAAAAGTAACGTCCACTAAAAATATTTTTAGTGGACGTTTTTTTATCAAAAAATTGTTTTACAACTCAATACGCTCTCCTATTTCTAGAAGCATTAAATCTTTATTCTTATCGAAAAACTTTCGTTTGGCTTCTTCATGATCTATTTCTATGTAACCAAACGTGTCGTAATGGTAACCTAGTATTTTGTCACAAGCAACAAAATCACTTGCTAAAATAGCATCATCTATTCCCATAGTAAAATTATCTCCTATTGGTAAAATAGCTAAATCTAGTTTTGTTTGTAACGGGATTAACTTCATATCCATAGTTAATGCCGTATCGCCTGCTATGTAAATATTTTTGTGCTCACCTTCTATAACAAAGCCACCCGGTTGCCCGCCATAACTACCATCTGGAAAAGACGACGTATGAATAGCATTAACATATTTAACGGTACCAAATTCAAAACCCCAAGAGCCGCCATGATTCATAGGGTGTACTTCGAACCCTTTATTTTGATAATGTGTAGCGATTTCAAAATTAGAAACAATAACAGCTTTGGTTTGTTTTGCAATACTTTCTACATCCAGAATATGATCTTGATGCGCATGTGTTATTAAAATGTAATCTGCTTTTAAGCTATTTATATCTATGTGAGATGCTTTCTCATTTGCGCTTATAAATGGATCTACCAAAATATGGACATCTTCTATTTGAATTCCTAAAGAAGCGTGTCCGTAGAATGTTATTTTCATTACAATATTTAGTTTTTAGTTATAGGTTGAAAATACAAAAACTCAAACAAATTTTATTAAAAATCTGTTTGAGTTTTCAATCCCCAAAAATATGAAGCTTTTTAAGCACTTCATAATGTCGATAAATAATATCTACTCTTTAAAAATACGAATTAAACACCTGAAAAACAACTATTTATGTGTTTTATTTTAAAGTAAATGCCCTATAGCTAATAAGGTACTTAAAAGAAATGTTGTTAAGGCTAGTTTTTTGAGTTCCGGATCTAAATTTACAGGATTAGTTGTTCTTTTTACCCTTAGCATATGAGCAATTAAAGGAATGTAAGTGATAAAAAACATAATATTCCATATAGAAACATAGTATAATACACCATACATAAACGACAACAAAATAGCCAAACCAATTAGTGTATAATGATATCTTTTGGCATTAATAAATCCTAATTTAACAGCTATGGTGTTTTTATTTGCTTTTTTATCAGATTCAATATCTCTTAAATTATTAAGGTTTAATACGCCAACACTAAGTAAGCCTATTGTACAAGCTGGCAATATGGTAATATGGTCAATTTTTTTAGCAAATAAAATATAGCAACCAATAACACTTACAAGACCAAAAAAGATAAACACAAAAATATCGCCTAAACCTTTATATCCATAAGGATTATTACCCACGGTATACTTTAAAGCCGCGTAAATTGAAAGCACACCTAAACCAATAAAAATAAAAGCTAATAAAACATTTTTTGAACCAAATGATGTAAAAACAAGTAAAAACGCTAATAAAATGGTAATAAGAATATTAATTTTAATAGCACTAAACATTTGCGACGGTGATATATCGCCACTTTGAATAGCGCGCTTAGGGCCTATTCTATCGTCGTTATCTGTTCCTTTAGTACCATCGCCATAATCATTAGCGATATTAGATAAAATTTGTAAGCTTATTGTTGTTAATAACGCTAATACAAAAGTACTTAGCTTAAAAAGACCATTATAGCCGGCCAAAGAGCCAGCTATAATTATTCCAGACACAGAAAGTGGTAACGTTCTTAACCTAAAGGCAGAAAGCCACTTTTTAAAATTGTTCATAAAAGCAGGTTAGTTTAGATTAAGGAATCCATTTTTTATCAAAATTAGGTTTTCTTTTCTCTAGAAAAGCATTGCGACCTTCTTTTGCTTCGTCTGTCATGTATGCAAGTCTGGTTGCTTCTCCAGCAAATACTTGTTGGCCAACCATACCATCATCGGTAAGATTCATGGCAAATTTTAGCATTTTAATGGATATTGGTGATTTTGCTAAAATTTCCTGAGCCCATTCATAGGCTGTATTTTCTAAATCTTCATGAGGAATAACTGCATTAACCATTCCCATTTCGTAAGCTTCCTGTGCCGAGTAGTTTCTTCCTAAAAAGAAAATTTCGCGCGCTTTTTTCTGGCCAACCATTTTAGCTAAATAAGCCGATCCGTAACCGCCATCAAAACTTGTAACATCGGCGTCGGTTTGTTTAAAAATGGCATGTTCTTTACTGGCTAAAGTTAAATCGCATACTACGTGTAAACTGTGTCCACCACCAACAGCCCAGCCAGGAACAACAGCAATAACAGCTTTTGGCATAAAACGTATTAACCGTTGCACTTCTAAAATATTTAATCTGTGGTAGCCATCGTCTCCTACATATCCTTGATGCCCTCTTGCCTTTTGATCGCCTCCAGAACAAAAACTCCAGATACCATCTTTTGTCGATGGTCCTTCGGCAGAAAGTAACACCACGCCAATACTTGTATCTTCATTGGCATGATAAAATGCATCATATAATTCGCTTGTTGTTTTTGGGCGAAAGGCATTTCTAATATTAGGTCTGTTAAACGCTATTCGTGCTACACCATCACACTTTTTGTAGGTAATATCTTCGTATTCTTTTACTGTTTCCCAGTTAATTTTACTCATAATAATCTATTTCGCCGTAAAAATAAGTAATTACATCTAATAACTATTTATTTTTTTAAATAGACTCTTATTAGTATGTAATTTTGCGCGATTAATTATTGATTATGAAAGTTTTAGAATCTCCAATAGCTAAACATGTTGAAGCGACTTATTGTCTTGAAATTGGTGATTTTCATTTTTTTGAAAATTATTTGATTGCAGAATTTAAACAAGGCGTTTGTGTTTCTTTTAATGATTTAAAGGAGGTTTACGACTTGTTACTTGACTACTATAAGGGAGACACGTATGGGTTTATATCTAATCGTATAAATTCTTACTCTATAGATGTTATAGATATGAATAGGCATTTTGAAAAACTTAATCAAATATCTGCTTATGCTATAGTTACTTATAACTTAAATACTAAGCGTGTTTTAGCTGTTGAAGATTATTATTTTAATTTAAAACGAGAGCGTTTCACCTCACTTTTAGAAGCCTCTAATTGGGTAGCCAATAAAACTGCTTTTAAAAAATTAATTAACCTTACGTAGCTTTTATTTTAAATAAATGCCTTCGTTTTTAATATCTATTAGCTTTTGCTTGTATAGAGAGCCAATAGCTTTTTTAAAGCTTTTCTTACTCATTTCAAGAGATTCTTTTATGTCTTCTGGTGAAGATTTATCGTGTAGTGGTAAAAATCCGCTATTGTCTTCTAATTCTTGAAGGATTTTTTCTGCTGTAGGTTCAATATTTTTGTACCCTATTTGATTTAGAACAATATCTAACTTATTATCGTGGCGTACTTTTTTAACATACCCTTTCATACGATCGCCTATATTAAGTTCTTTAAAGATATTATCCTTAAAAATTAGGCCTAAATGTTTTTTGTTAACTACGACATTCATACCAAATTCGCTTGGATGCGATATAATAATATCAACTTCATCAAACTTTTCTACAGTTAAAGTACTGTTATCTAAAAAATGGTTTGTTTTACTGGAAGCGGCTAATCTATTGGTTTCTTCATCTAAATAACAATATACAAAATACCATAGGCCTGGCGTCATTTTAAAGGCTTGTTCCTTAAACGGACAAAACAATTCTTTAACCATTCCCCAATCTAAAAAAGCACCATATTTAGTTACTTCATTACAACGTAATAATGCAAAATCGCCTTTTTTAATATAGGGTTTATCGGTTGTGGCAACAGGACGTTCTTCATTATCTAAATACACGAAAACTTCTAACTTATCACCTATATTAAACTCTTTAGGAACATATCTATTAGGTAACAGAATTTCATTATCGTCTTGGTCGCCAAGAAATAATCCAGGTTCTCTCTCTCTAAGTATTTCTAGCGTATTGTATTCTCCTAAATTTATCATAGTGCAAAGGTAACTTTATTTACTGAATTTAATACTAGCAGGAAGCTGTACAATACTATATTTTATTTAAAATCTAATTTATTTAAAATTAAACCAGAGGCTGGAGCAATGTAGTAGTAGGGTGTCTCGCTTGGTATTTTAAGAGATGTTTTAATATAGTCCAAAGTTATGTCGCCTTTGCCTAGTCTTATTAAGGCTCCCATCATGAGTCTTATTTGATTTCGTCCAAAACCTTCGCCCTGTACTCGCAACATATAGGTTTTTTCTGGAAAAAAATTGGCGGTGTACGCTGTGTTTTCAACTATCTCGCAAGTAAAAATAGTACGTTCGTACTTGCCTTCACCTGTAGCTTTATAACAATAATCTTTAAAATTATGACAGCCTTCAAACAACTTGGCGCCTTGCATCATAATGTCTATATCAAGCTTATCTAAGATAGTCGTTAAAATTGATGCACAAAATGGATGGCATTTTTCACCATGAGCAAAAAGATAAATGTACTCTTTAACTTTAGGATGCTGTATAATATTGAAGTTATTATCTACTTCTGTTATAGATAACGCCCTAATATCTTGTGGTAAATTATAGTTAAACCACTCTAAAAACTTGTCATAATCTTCTATTTCATGCTCTAAAAACAGTTCAAACGCTGTTTCATTAGCAGATACCATAGCATCTGTTCTTCCAGATGTTAATGTTTTAAACGGTTTCCCTTCTAGAACATATTTAAAGGTTCTATCGACCATTAAATGTAATGTTTTTAAGTTGGGTTGTTTTTGCCAACCATGAAATCGATATCCTAAATACTGGATTTTAAAAACGTAATAATATTTTTTGGGTGCAAATGCCGACATGATAATTTCTAATTGCCGAAAGTAGCTTTTTTTAATTATATGGCAAATTTTTCCTAACTTGTACTGTAACTAACCAATCAAAATTAATTTTATGACAACAAAATCGACTACATCAAAGCCCCCAATTTGGTATTGGATTATAGCTGTAATTGCCCTTATATGGAACGCCATGGGAGTTATGCAGTATTTAGGACAAGCCTATAATACCGAAGCTTGGAGAAGCGGTTATACTGAAGAACAACTAAATATTATTAATAGCATGCCTGCTTGGTACACAGCGGTATTTGCTATTGCTGTTTTTAGTGGCGTTCTAGGTTGTTTAGCGCTTTTTATAAGAAAAATAATTGCTAAATTATTATTCTGGGTATCCTTGTTAGCTGTACTTATTCAAATGGGATATTCGTTTGCCGAAGGCCATCTAGATAATATGGGAATGACCACAGCAATTGTAGTTTTTGCTATTTTCTTGGTTTGGTTTTCTCAATACGCATCAAGAAAGCAATGGATTTCTTAAAAACTATTTACACAATATAAACGATTAAGGCACTAGTATTTATCTAATGCCTTTTTTTTAGCACTTTAACCACATCATTAATACTATAACCCTTGGCTTGTAATAGTATTAGGTAATGAAATAATAAATCGGCTGTTTCGTTTAAAAATAAATCATTATTGTTGTCTTTAGCTTCAATGATAACTTCAACAGCTTCCTCCCCTACTTTTTGTGCTATTTTATTTATTCCTTTTGAAAAAAGTGAAGCCACATAAGATTGATTCAAATCACTTTCTTCTATTCTATTGGTTATAATTGTTTCTAATTTAGATATAAACCCATAAGATGGTATGTTACTTTCTCCCCAACATGTATCGCTACCTTTATGACAAGTAGGACCATTTGGTTTTACTTGAATTAGTAGTGTATCATTATCGCAATCCATTTTAATATTTACTAGATGTAAATAGTGTCCGCTTTTTTCACCTTTAGTCCATAAACGCTGTTTCGATCTACTGTAGAAGGTAACCACTTTAGTCTTTATAGTTTTTTTATAGGCTTCCTTATTCATATAGCCTAACATTAGAACTGTTTTGGTTTCGGAGTCTTGAATAATTGCAGGAACAAGACCATCGATATTTTTTTTAAAATCTATTTTCATTAGAGTCGTACTTCTATTTGTTGTTGTTTTAATGTTTTCTTTAAATTGATAATGTCTATTTCACCAAAATGAAACACGCTAGCAGCCAAAGCAGCATCGGCTTTTCCTTGTTTAAACACATCTATGAAATGTTGTTGTTTTCCTGCTCCACCCGATGCTATAACTGGAATATTTAACTCTGAAGATAATTTAGCAAGAGCTTCATTTGCAAAACCATTTTTAGTACCATCATGATTCATAGAAGTAAACAATATTTCTCCTGCTCCTCGAGACTCCACCTCTTTAGACCAGCTAAACAAATCTAGTGTTGTTGGTATACTCCCACCAGATAAATAAACGTTCCAATTATTATTAATTTTTTTGGCGTCAATCGCAACGACTATACATTGTCTTCCAAATGTTTTGGCTAATTGATTAATTAACTCCGGATGCATTACTGCCGATGAGTTAATTGATATTTTATCGGCACCATTATTTAATAAAATGGAAACATCTTCAATACTAGAAATTCCTCCTCCAACCGTAAATGGGATGTTTATTTGTTTTGCTATTTCTAAAACCATTTCTTTAGTTGTCTTTCTACCTTCTTGAGTCGCTGAAATGTCTAAAAACACTAACTCATCGGCACCTTCGTCGGTATATTTTTTGGCTAATTCAATAGGATCTCCAGCGTCTTTTAACCCTAAAAAGTTAATTCCTTTTACCGTTCTGCCATTTTTAATATCTAAACAAGGTATTATTCGTTTTGTAAGCATTTAATAAAGTTTTTCTAATTGTTTTAACGTGATTTTATTTTCATATAAAGCTTTACCTATAATGGCACCTTCACAACCAATATTTTTTAATTTGTATAAATCTTCAATATTTGAAATTCCTCCTGAGGCTATTAACTTTATAGAGGTGTTTGAACATTTAGAAATCACATTTTTGTATAAACTTAAAGAAGGACCTTGTAACATACCATCTTTATTAATATCAGTACAAATAACATATTCTACACCCTTTTTTATATAATTATTTATAAATGGAATAAGCTCTAAATTACTTTGCTCTTGCCAACCGTTAATAGCAATTTTTTTGTCTCTTATATCTGCTCCTAAAATTATTTTATGACCTCCGTAACGTTTTAACCAAGACGAGAATATATCTGGATGTTTAACAGCAATGCTTCCTCCTGTAACTTGCTTTGCACCTGAATTAAAAGCAATACGCAAATCGTTATTAGATTTTAAACCACCGCCAAAATCTACATTCAATTTGGTTTTTGTTGCAATTTGTTCTAATATCTTATAATTAACAATCTGCTTAGATTTTGCTCCATCTAAATCAACTAAATGGAGGTATTTAATCCCATAATCTTCATATTGTTTAGCTACTTCTAAAGGGGATTCATTATATATTGTTTTTATATTATAATTCCCTTTGGTTAATCGTACAGTTTTACCATTTATTACATCTATTGCAGGTATGATACGCATATGTTTCTTTTTAAATTTCTATAAAGTTTTTTAAAATCTGTTCTCCTAAATCACCACTTTTTTCTGGGTGGAATTGAACCCCGTAAAAATTGTTTTTTTGTAAAGCCGAAGCATATTCTAATCCATAATCTGTCTTTGAAATAGTTTCGTCGCAGATTTCTGCATAATAGCTATGTACCAAATACATGTATGATTTTTCAGGGATTCCAACAAATAAGTCAGATGTCAAATCTTTAATAACATTCCATCCTACGTGTGGAACTTTTACATGAGCATTAAACTTTTTCACTTCTACATTAAAAACACCTAGTCCATGAGTAGTACCTTCTTCTGTATGCTTACATAACAACTGCATGCCGAGACAAATTCCTAAAACAGGTTGCTTTAAGGTTGGAATAACTAAATCTAATCCTGATTCTTTGAGTTTTTGCATAGCACTACTTGCTTCTCCTACACCGGGAAAAATAACTTTATCTGCTTTTAGTATGGTTGTTTTATCCTTAGAAACTATTGCATTTACACCCAAGCGTTGCAATGCGAATTGAACGCTTTTAATATTTCCAGCACCATAATCTATAATAACTACTTTCATTATAAAGTGCCTTTTGTTGTTGGTAATATCATTTTTTCTGTATCTCGTTTTATGGCCATTTTAATGGCTTTTGCAAAGGCCTTAAAAATGGCTTCGATTTTATGATGCTCGTTAATACCTTCTGCTTTAATATTTAAATTACATTTAGCGCCATCGGTAAACGATTTAAAGAAATGATAAAACATTTCTGTAGGCATTTTTCCTATCATTTCACGTTTAAAACAGGCATTCCATACTAACCAATTTCTACCACCAAAATCGATCGCTACTTGTGCTAAACAATCGTCCATAGGTAAGCAAAATCCGTAGCGTTCTATTCCTAATTTATTTGCTAATGCTTTATTAAACACTTCTCCTAAAGCTATAGCTGTGTCTTCAATAGTATGGTGTTCATCTACGTTTAAATCGCCATTAACTTTAATGTCTAGATCTACTAGACTGTGACGTGAAATTTGATCCAACATATGATCGAAAAAAGCTATTCCTGTATCGATATTGCCCTTTCCAGTTCCATCAAGATTTAATTGAATTACTACTTGAGTTTCATTAGTATTTCTTTCTATAGTCGCTGTTCTATCCGATAGCTTTAAAAACTCGTAAACATCTTGCCAATTTTTAGTTTCTAATGCTATATAAGGGTTTAACGCCTCTCGTTTTACTGTAATTTCTTCACTTCCTAAATACGATTGGTTATTAATAAAAATACCTCTTGAGTTTAAATTTTTAGCCAATTGAATATCGGTTAAGCGATCACCTATTACAAATGAGTTTTTTAAATCGTATTTTTTAGAAAAGTATGTGGTTAACAAGCCTGTGTTTGGCTTTCTTGTTGATGCATTATCTTTTGCAAAAGTTCTGTCTATAATCTGCTCTTTAAAAACGATTCCTTCGGCTTTAAAAGTTTTCATTATAAAATTATGCACTGGCCAGAATGTATTTTCAGGAAAAGAGTTAGTACCTAATCCATCTTGGTTAGTTACCAATACCAATTCGTAATCTAACTCATTTACTATTTTGCTTAAATACTGAAATACTTTTGGGTAAAATTCTAACTTTTTAAAAGCATCTATTTGTTCATCTTTTGGCTCTTTTATTAATGTGCCATCTCTATCTATAAATAATATTTTTTGTGCCATTATAGGTTTTTTAAAACATTGATTAATGTGTTGTTTTCCTTACTAGTACCAACAGTTATACGTAAACAATTTTTACAACCTAATTGAGATGTTCTATTTCTTACAACAATTCCTTTATTAATAAGTTGTTGGTACCTTTTTGTAGCATCGTCAACTTTTATTAAAATAAAATTGGTTTCTGTAGGGTAAACCTGCTCTATAAAAGATATGCTATGCAAAGCGTGTTCTAAACGTTTTCTTTGTTTTTTAATATTTTGAATTTGAGCTTCTATATGCGCCACATTTTGAAGTTGTTGTAATACATACTGTTGGGTTAAGATATTAATATTGTAAGGTGGTTTTATTTTGTTTATTGTTTCGATAATTATTTTTGAAGCAAAGCATAATCCTAACCTAATACCTGCCATTCCATAAGCTTTTGATAGCGTTTGTGTTATCACTAGATTAGGGAATTCATCTAACTTTGCTAACCAACTTTTTTGCGATGAGAAATCGATATAAGCTTCATCTATAACTACAATACCATTAAATTTTTTTAGTAAAAACTCTATCTTTTGAGATTTAAAGTGATTTCCAGTTGGGTTGTTAGGAGCACATAAAAACAACATTTTTGTATTACTTGTCGCGGTTTTCAAAATATCATCTACACGTAGTTGAAAATTATTATCAAGTGCTACTGAAATACTAGACACATTGTTTATATCTGCTAATACTTGATACATGCCATAGGTTGGTGGTAAAATAATTATTTGGTCTTTCTTGGGTTCACAAAAAGTTCTAATTAGTAAGTCTAAAACTTCATCGCTACCATTTCCTAACAAAATGTTATTAACACGCACATGTTTTAATTTAGAAAGACGTTGCTTTAATTTTAGTTGTTGTGAATCTGGATAACGATTTACGCCATTATTATTAGGGTTTTCGTTGGCATCAAGAAATACCATATCTTTATCAAAATCCTTATACTCCTCTCTTGCAGAAGAATAAGGTTTTAAGTTTTTTACACTTGTACGAACCAAGCTATTTATATTAAAATCTATTGATGTCATTTCTTTAAATCTTTTAATCTAATGGAAACCGCATTTTTATGAGCTTGTAAACCTTCGGCATTTGCCATTATTTCTATGGTTTCACCTAGGTTAATTAATCCTACTTTTGTTATTTTTTGAAACGTTATACTTTTTGTAAAACTATCTAAGCTTATTCCAGAATACATTTTACTAAACCCATTTGTTGGTAAAGTGTGGTTAGTACCAGAAGCGTAATCACCAGCACTTTCGGGTGTATAATTTCCTATAAAAACAGAACCTGCATTAGTAATCCCGTTAATGTATAATTCTTCGTTTTTAGCACAGATTATAAAGTGTTCTGGAGCAAATTCATTAATCATTTTTAAAGCTATATCATCACTTTCAACTAAAATTAGTTTTGAATTTTGTATTGCTTGCTCTGCAATAGATTTTCTAGGCAAGTCTTTAATTTGACTGGAAATTTCAGTTTTTACATTTTCAATAAGAAGTTTTGAAGTCGATATTAAAATCACCTGACTATCTACACCATGTTCGGCTTGACTAAGTAGGTCTGACGCCACATAAGAAGGCTTTGCAGATTCATCAGCATAGACCAATAACTCACTTGGACCTGCTGGCATATCTATGGCTACATCATATTTTATGGCTAATTGTTTTGCTACTGTTACAAATTGATTTCCTGGACCAAATATTTTATAAACTTGAGGTATTATTTTGGTACCAAATGTCATCCCAGCTATAGCCTGTATACCTCCTACTTTTAAAATTTTTGTAACTCCACAAAGTTGTGCTGCAAATAAAATTTCTTTTGCTATTTTACCTTCTTTATTTGGTGGCGAACAAATTACAATGTTCTTACAGCCTGCTATTTTTGCAGGAATTGCTAACATTAATACGGTAGAAAATAAGGGTGCTGTTCCTCCTGGAATGTATAATCCTATTTTTTCTATAGGTCGTTTTTCTTGCCAACAACGAACTCCAGGTGAAGTTTCAATCTCTACTTTGGATGTTTTTTGAGCCTCATGAAAAGCTTCAATATTAGTTTTAGCCATGTATATAGCTGTTTTTAAGCTTTCCGAAACATTTTCACATGCATCATCAATTTTTTTTTTGAAACTTTATAGTTATTCAGTTCAACACCATCAAACATAGCGGTGTACTTTGTAATGGCTGTGTCTCCTTGCCGTTTTATATCGTTAAATATTTCGGTAACTGTTCGTTCTATATCGGCTATAGTTTGTATTGGACGTTGTAATATGTCTGTCCATTGATCCGGCTTAGGGTATTGTATTATTTTCATATTATATTACCATGTTTTCTATTGGGCAAACTAAAATTCCTTCGGCACCATTAGCCTTTAATTCATCTATAATTTCCCAAAATTTATTTTTATTAATTACTGAGTGTAGAGAGCTCCATCCGCTTTTAGCTAATGGCATAATTGTAGGGCTGTTCATGCCGGGAAGAATATTTATGATGTCTTTAATTTTTTCATCAGGAGCATTTAAAAGCACATATTTATTTTCTCGACTTTTTAAAACAGATTGTATTCTAAACTGTAATCGTTCCAATAAGTTTTTTTGTTCATTATTTATTTTTGGAGATACAGCTAAAACGGCTTCCGATTCTAATAAAACATCAACCTCTTTAAGGTTATTTTTAAACAAGGTATTACCACTGGAGACAATATCTACAATAGCATCTGCCAACCCAATGTTTGGGGCAATTTCTACAGAGCCATTTATAATGTGTAAATTAGCAGAAACATTACGTTTCTTTAAAAACTTAGAAACTGTATTAGGATATGATGTTGCTATACGTTTACCTTGTAAGCATGTAATATTAGTATACTGTTCGTGTTTAGGTAAAGCGATGGATACTTTACATTTTGAAAAACCTAATTTTTCTATAATGTTAATATTGTCGCCTTTTTCAAACAGTATGTTTTCACCTATAATTGCGGCATCAACAACACCATCTTTTAAATATTGCGGTATATCACCATTTCTGAGATAAAAAAGTTCTAAAGGGAAATTGGCTGCCGATACTTTAAGTTGGTCTTTGCCATTATCTACAAATAGACCAATATCCTTTAGAATTTTCATGGAATCTTCATGAAGTCTACCAGATTTTTGTACGGCAAGTTTTAATTTACTCATTCTTTATTTATTGTGTTTGAGTAAATCAAATGAAGGTTAATGGTATTATAGAAAACAAAAAACCCGTTTGATTTACTCAAACGGGTTTTAAATATATTTTTACTTCAATTTAGTCAATACATTTTCAGCTCGCTTGAGTGCAAGTATGAAAATGATGATGATGTAATTGAATAAAAGTCATTTGTTTTCTTTAACAGAACAAAGATTTCAAAAAATAATTTAGAAATCCAAATTTTAATTATTGATTTCCTAAAATAATAGGCATTCCAGACTCTCCAGAACCTATTATAACCACTTTGCTATTAGGAGATTCCGATAGTTTGTTGGTAGCTTCAATACCTTTGTCTTGTAAAATTTTATCGGTCAGCGATGCGCTTAGTATTTTGTTGGCATCAGCCTTACCTTTGGCTTCAATACGTTGGCGTTCAGCTTCTTTTCTAGCTTTCTCTAATCTGAATTCATACTCCAAAGACTCTTGCTCCTGACGTAATTTACGCTCTATAGCATCTTTAATTGTAGGTGGTAAAGTAACATCTCTTACCAGGATTTCATCAATAACAATATGCTGATCATCCACAATTTTTTTAGTTTCCTCAAAAATTTCGGCTTGAATAGCATCTCGCTTACTAGAGTATAATTGCTCTGGTGTGTAACGCCCAACAACGCTTCTTGCTGCAGAACGGATAGTTGGCAAAATAATTCTGTTTAAGTAGTCCTCGCCTATTTCTTGGTGTAACTTTCCTAAGTTATTAATTTCTGGTTTATACCACGTTGAAGCATCTAGTTGAATGTCTAATCCGTTTGAAGAGAGTACTTTCATTTTTTCGAAAATCTCTTGACGACGTACTTCATAAACGTAAACTTTATTCCAAGGTGCTACAATATGAAACCCTTCTCCTAATGCAGGTTCATCTGTAACAACACCGCCCCCAAATCTTTTGTATAAAACGCCAGCTTCTCCAGAGTCTATAGTTACAGCCGATTTTGAAATAAGAATAACAATAAAAATAAGTAATACCACGAATGGTAATGCAATTTTGGGTAATCTTTCCATGTGTTAGTGTTTTAAATTAGTCCTTTATATTTTCTGATAAACCACTCTAACGATAAGCAAAAAACAATAAACGCCAAAAGGTATTTCCAGTTTATTAAAGGTAATGTTGTTTTTGTTGTTTTTTGAGTGGGTTTATACCGCTCATCGTTAAGCAAGCTATTAAAAAGTAGCTCGTAATTTGATGAGAAAAACAAACCTCCTTTACTATTAGTTGCTATTTGGGTTAGTTTTGTTACATCTGCGTTTAAAAATTGTTGTTCTATATTGTATTCTAGTATTTTAAAACTAGCTGATTTTGACATGTTTGAATTTACTGCCTTAACTGTAAAGTCATAATTGCCAGGTGATAAACTACTTAAATCAATTTCAAAATAATTGTTTTTTAAAACTAATGGGTATTCAAAAGTTTCTTGAGTTTGTTTATTTGTTAAGTAGATTGTTAATTTTTCTCTGGCATCAAATTCATAATTCTTATTAAAATACTGAGCTTTTAAAACAACCTGAGTATTTCCTTCATAAAACGAATTAAAATCCAGTACTAACCTATCTTTTCGCTTTTTCGAGGCTAAATATTGAATTAGTTTTCCTGTAAAATTATCAAAAGCAATAAACGACGATGTGTTTAAATAACTTTGTGCACGCCATTGCCATATATTTTCTCCTAATAACAGAGCATTTCTAGTGCCGTTACTTTCGGTGGTTACTAAAAGAGGGGACTCTGTAATCACATTCCCTATTTGTTTATAAAGTAATATGTTGTGATTTTTTTCAAACGAAATATCTCCAAAAACGCCTTTTAAAGGAGGAAAACTTGGAAAGTTTAAATCTTCAACAATAAAATTTGAATAACCTGGATTTAGCTGTGCTTGAAATTCTTCAGTTTGAGTAGTTATGTCGTGACTAAAACCTAAGTTTTCATTATTAAGTAATTGCCAATTGGTTTTACTTCCAGCAATTATAAAGGCATTTAAAGCGGTTTGTTTTAACGTATTAAATACGGGTTTAAATGTATTGTCTGGTTGATATAAAATGGCCAATTGATAACTGTTTACATTTGCCATAAACGCTTCTGGAGTTACAATGTCGCATTGGCGTTGTTCATTAGTTTCTATACTCTTTTTTATGGCGCCAATATCTGGATGAGCAATACTACTAATAATAGCTACTTTAGTTTTCTCATCAATAACTTCAACAGCAAAGTTCTTGGTGTTGTTTTGAATGTTTTTTTCATTATTAATAGCACCAATATCTACTTTATACGTTTGTACACCAACTTTGTTTGCTGGTAAATAAAATGAAACCACGTTAGATGTGTTTTCTTTTGAAAACGTTAATGGTTTAGAAAAAACAGTCGTATTTCCTCTTTTAACAGTTAATGTTGTGTTTATTGTATTTTTACCATTATAAACCACAATAGCCTCTACAGGAAATTTATTCTTTAGATACGCATATTTATTAGTGTTTACTTGTTGAATTTTTAAATCGCTATGTTTTATAGTATCGCCCAATACAACAGGATAAACAACTTGGTTGTAGTTTTTAGATACAAAAGAATAATCTGTTCCAAAGGTTTGATTTCCATCGGTTGCTAGTATTGTTGGCGCTGTTTGGTTGGCATAAATTTGCTGGAGTTGCGTAAAAACAGCACTTATATTTGATTGTTTTTCAGAAAAGGAGAGACTATCATTCTGATTAAGCGTTTCACCAAACGTAAAATAGTCAATATTAAACTTATCTGATATTGCTGTTTTCGATTTTACTTCAGATAAAAGTTGCTTCGCTACAGCTTCTTGTTTAAAATAATTAATAGAATTAGAGTTATCTATAACAAGAGCTAAAGATGGTTTTTGAATATAGGTCTGACTCGTCTCTATCTTTGGATTTACTAATAAAATTAATAATGCAAATAGACTTAAAAACCGTAAAAAAGTTAAAAATATAGACCTAGTTTTAGATCTATATTTATACTGAAATAGCGCTAATAATAGCGCTATAACTCCAGATAATATAATATATAATACGGTTTCTGTATTCATAAATTATGTTAGCATTCCACCATCTACATTTAAGGTTTGCCCTGTAATATAAGCACTCATATCACTTGCTAAAAACACACATGCATTGGCAATATCTTCAGGTGTTCCTCCACGTTTTAAAGGAATTGCATCGCGCCAACCTTGAACAGTATTTTCATCTAACTTTGCTGTCATTTCGGTTTCAATAAAACCAGGTGCAACCACATTACTTCTTATGTTTCTTGAGCCTAATTCTAAAGCTACGGATTTAGAAAAACCTATTATTCCTGCTTTTGATGCGGCATAGTTTGTTTGTCCTGCGTTACCTTTAACACCAACAACCGAACTCATATTTATAATAGATCCTTTTCGTTGTTTTAACATAGTACGCTGTACTGCTTTTGTCATGTTAAATACCGACTTTAGGTTAACTTCTATTACTTTGTCAAAGTCTTCTTCACTAATACGCATTAACAAATTATCTTTAGTAATTCCTGCATTATTAACAAGAATATCGATGCTTCCAAACTCCTTAACAACTTCTGCTGCTAGGTCTTGCGATTGTTTAAAATCTGCAGCATTACTTTGGTAACCTTTAGCTTTAATTCCTAAAGCATTAAGTTCTTTTTCAAGTTCATTTGCAGCTTCAACTGAAGAGCTATAAGTAAAAGCCACATTAGCACCTTGTTGTGCAAAAACTTGGGCAATACCTTTACCAATACCTCGGCTACCACCAGTTATAATGGCTGTTTTTCCTTCTAATAATTTCATAGTTTAATTACAATATTAGTTGATGCTCAAATATACTAATTACAAGTTGTAAGAAATAAAAAAAACCTCACAATTTCTTGTGAGGTTTTTTATTGAATATTCTTATGTATTTAGCCTAATACTTCGGCTACTTTTTTACCTATTTCAGCAGGGGAATCAACAACATGAATACCACATTCACGCATAATTTTCTTTTTAGCTTGAGCAGTATCATCGCTGCCTCCTACAATAGCACCAGCGTGTCCCATTGTACGACCAGCAGGAGCTGTTTCACCAGCAATAAATCCTACAACTGGCTTTTTACTACCACTTTCTTTATACCAGTTAGCTGCATCGGCTTCTAATTGTCCGCCTATTTCACCAATCATTACAACAGCTTCTGTTTCTGGATCGTTAATTAATAACTCAACAGCTTCTTTTGTTGTAGTTCCAATAATTGGATCTCCACCAATACCAATAGCGGTTGTAATTCCTAAACCTTGCTTTACAACTTGATCTGCAGCTTCATATGTTAATGTTCCAGATTTTGAAACAATACCAACTTTTCCTTGTTTAAAAACAAAACCAGGCATAATACCTACTTTAGCTTCTCCTGGGGTAATAACTCCTGGGCAGTTAGGACCAATTAATCTACAATCTTTGTCTTTTATATAATCTGAAGCCTTAATCATATCGGCAACAGGGATTCCTTCTGTGATAGTTATAATAACTTTTATACCAGCATCGGCTGCTTCCATAATAGCATCACCAGCAAATGCAGGTGGTACAAAAATAATAGTTGTATCTGCGCCAACTTTATCTACAGCTTCTTTTACTGTATTAAAAACTGGCTTGTCTAGATGCGTTTGACCACCTTTTCCTGGTGTAACACCTCCTACTACATTGGTTCCATATTCAATCATTTGACCAGCGTGAAAAGTACCTTCACTACCTGTAAATCCTTGAACTATTATTTTTGAATCTTTATTTACTAAAACACTCATTTAAATCTGATTTTTATTGTTTTTATAACAGAAACAAAAGTAAGTTTTTGCTCTTTATTTATAAAGTATTTTCTTGTTTTTATTTAAAAGACTTTAGTCTTTATTTTCTTCTTTAAGATGTTTAAGAATATTAGGGATTTCTTTTATATATGCCATTTGTTTAAACATTTCACGAGCTTCGACAGCTGGTGAGCCAAAATAGGTTTTACCTTCATCTGTTGAGTGGCCTAATCCAGATTGTGCATACAATATTGTTCCTTCGGCTAAAGTAATTCCGCTTTTAATACCAACTTGCCCCCAAATAGTAACATTATCTTTTATAACAACACAACCAGCTATTCCTGTTTGCGATGCTATCAAGCATTTTTTTCCTATTAAAGTATCATGACCTACTTGAATTTGATTATCTAGTTTTGAACCTTCCCCTATGGTTGTATCGCCTGTTACGCCTTTATCTATAGTACATGCAGCTCCAATATGCGCGTCGTTTTCTATAATAACGCGACCTCCAGAAAGTAATTGGTCGTAAGCTTCTGGTCTATTTTTATAGTAAAAACCACTTGCCCCTAGAACTGTTCCTGCGTGAATGATAACATTATCACCAATAATCGTATCATCGTAAATACTGACATTGGAGTGTATTATACAATTATCACCAATAACAACATTATTACCAATAAAGCAATTAGGCTGAATTACCGTATTCTCTCCTATTCTAGCTGTTTCAGAAATAGAAATATTACTCGCCTGAAAAGGTTTAAAATGTTGTGTTAACTTATTAAAATCTCTAAACGGATCGTCGCTAATTAGTAATGCCTTGCCATCTGGGCAGTCAACATCTTTATTAATTAAAACAATTGTTGCGGCTGAATTTAATGCTTTATCGTAGTATTTTGGATGATCTACAAAAACAATGTCGCCTTTTTCTACAACATGAATTTCGTTCATGCCTAAAACAGGAAACGCTTTATCTCCAACAAAGTCGCAATCTATTAAAGTGGCAATTTCTTGAAGTGTATAAGGTTTAGGAAATTTCAAGACTACTTATTCTTTAATACGTTCTTTGTATGTTCCTTTTTCAGTTTCAATTTTTATTTTGTCGCCTTCATTAATAAATAGAGGGACATTGACTTCTGCTCCTGTTTCTACTGTTGCCGGTTTTGTAGCATTAGTTGCCGTATTTCCTTTTACTCCAGGCTCGGTGTGGGTTACTTCTAATATAACACTTGCTGGCATTTCAACAGAAAGCGGCATGTTGTCTTCGGTATTAATAATAACCGTTACAACTTCACCTTCTTTTAACAAGTCTGGTCTATCTAAAGCAGCTTCTAAAAGTCTAATTTGAGTGTAATCAGCAGTATTCATAAAATGGAAAAACTCGCCATCGTTGTATAAAAACTGAAATTGGTGTGTTTCTACACGAACATCATCTATTTTATGTCCTGCAGAAAAGGTGTTTTCTATAACTTTTCCTGTTGTTACACTTTTAAGTTTTGTTCTTACAAAAGCAGGTCCTTTACCTGGTTTTACATGTAAAAATTCTACAATTTTATAAATATCATGGTTGTAACGAATACAAAGTCCGTTTCTAATATCTGATGTATTTGCCATAAATTAATTTGATTTAAAATATCCTTTCATAATACCGCGTTGTGAATCTTTGATAAACTGAAGAATTTCATCACGTTCTGGCGTGGCTTCCATTTCAGCTTCAATAATATCTGCTGCTTGGGTATTATTATAATTTTTTTGATAAAGTATTCTGTATATATCTTGAATTTCTCTAATTTTTTCGGTTGAAAAGCCTCTTCGTCTTAATCCTACAGAGTTAATTCCTACATAAGATAGTGGTTCGCGCGCTGCTTTTACAAATGGCGGCACATCTTTTCTTACTAAAGATCCCCCTGTAACGAAGGCATGATTTCCTATAGAGCAAAACTGGTGAACTGCTGTCATACCAGCTAAAACAACATAGTCACCAACATTAATGTGTCCGGCTAATGTTGAATTGTTTGAGAAGATACAATTATTTCCAACGATACAATCGTGTGCAATATGGCAATACGCCATGATTAAGCAATTGTCGCCAACAACTGTTTTCATTTTATCTGTTGTACCACGATTAATGGTAACGCATTCTCTTATAGTTACGTTATCACCTATTTCTACCGTAGTATCTTCATCGTTATATTTAAGGTCTTGCGGAACAGCTGAGATAACTGCACCTGGGAAAATATTACAATTTTTGCCAATTCTAGCACCTTCCATAATGGTAACGTTACTACCTATCCAAGTTCCTTCGCCTATTACAACATTATTGTGTATTGTAGAAAAAGGTTCTATAACAACGTTTTTAGCAATTTTCGCTCCTGGATGAACGTAAGCAAGTGGTTGATTCATAAGATTATTTTACTTTAGATATTTGTGCCATCAACTCTGCTTCTGCACAAAGTTTACCATTTGCATAAGCATATCCTTGCATATGGCAAATTCCACGGCGTATAGGTGAAATTAAATCACATTTAAAAATTACGGTATCTCCCGGAACAACTTTTTGTTTAAACTTGACATTATCAATTTTCATAAAAAATGTTAAGTAGTTTTCTGGGTCTGGTACAGTACTTAATACTAAGATACCACCTGTTTGAGCCATAGCTTCAACTAAAAGTACGCCTGGCATTACTGGAGCACCAGGAAAGTGACCAGCAAAAAATGGCTCGTTCATGGTAACGTTTTTCATACCAATTACGGTAGAATCTGTTAACTCGAAAATTTTGTCTATTAATAAAAACGGTTGCCTGTGCGGTAGCATAGCCATAATTTGGGTAACATCCATTAATGGCTCTTTATTTAAATCTATATTTGGTACATTATTACGGCGTTCGTTTTTAATTATTTTAGATAATTTTTTAGCAAATTGTGTGTTGATAAAGTGTCCTGGTTTGTTTGCAATAACTTTACCTTTTATTCGTGTTCTAATTAAGGCTAAATCACCTAAAACATCCAACAATTTATGTCTAGCTGCTTCGTTTGGGTAATGAAGTGTTAGGTTATCTAAAATACCATTAGGTTTTACCGATATAGAATCCTTATTAAAGACTTGCTTTAATTTTTCTATAGTTTCTGGAGAAATTTCTTTGTCTACATAAACTATGGCATTGTTAAGATCGCCTCCTTTTATTAATCCATGTTCTAATAACATTTCTATTTCATGAAGAAAACTAAATGTTCTAGAAGCTGAAATTTCTTCTTTAAAATCTGAAACGTGTTTTAATGTCGCATTTTGAGTTCCCAACACTTTGGTGCCAAAATCGACCATAGTTGTAATTTGGTACTCGTCTGCAGGCATAACAAGAACTTCGCTACCAGAGTCTTCATCACTATAAGAAACAACATCTGTAATAACATACTCTTCTCTAAAAGCATCTTGCTCTTCGATTCCTGCTTCTTCTAAAGCTTCAACAAAAAACTTAGACGATCCATCCATAATTGGAGGCTCTGATGCATTTAATTCTATAATAATATTATCATAGTCTAAGCCTACTAATGCCGCTAAAACATGTTCTGATGTTTGAATTACAACACCGTTTTTTTCTAAACAAGTTCCGCGCTGTGTATTAGTTACATAATTAGCATCTGCTTCAATTATTGGCATGCCTTCTAAATCTACGCGTTTAAAAGCAAAGCCTGTGTTTACTGGTGCTGGCGTGAATGTAAGTGTAACATCTTTACCAGTGTGCAATCCAACACCTGTTAATGATACAGGTGTTTTTATAGTTTTTTGTTTTATTTCAGTACTAACTATTGCCATTGACCTTCTTTTCTAAATCGTTTATATTTTTTACAATTTGTGGTAATTTCTTAAAATAGACATAGGACTTATTGTAGTCGCCATAAGTTAACGCAGGAGACCCCTGGAGTACTTCGTTGTCTTTAATGTTTCTACCAATACCTGATTGGGCTTGAATTTTCACATTATTACCTATTACAATATGACCTACAATACCTACTTGTCCGCCAATTTGACAATTTTCGCCAATTTTAGTTGAACCTGCAATACCTGTTTGAGCAGCTATTACGGTATTTTTACCTATCTCTACGTTATGTGCTATTTGTATTTGATTATCTAATTTAACACCACGACGTATAATGGTTGATCCTAAAGTTGCTCTATCAATTGTTGTTCCTGCTCCTATATCGACATAATCTTCCAGAATAACATTACCTGTTTGTGGTACTTTAGTATATTCACCATTTTCATTTGGCGCATATCCAAAACCATCTGCTCCAATTATTGCTCCAGAATTAATAACACAGTTGTTTCCTATAATACATTCTGAATAAATTTTTGCTCCTGAAAACACTATGGTATGGTCTCCAATAACAGCATTATCACCAATATAACTATTTGGGAAAATTTTTACATTATTACCAATTGTTACATTTTCTCCTATATAAGAAAATGCACCTATATATATGTTATCACCTTTTTTTGCCGATTCTGCTATAAAAGAAGGTTGCTCGATACCTTCTTTATTAAGCTTAACCATATTGTAATACTCTAATAATTTAGAAAATGCTTTATAGGCATCGTCTACTTTTATTAGTGTTGTATCAATATTGCTTTCTGGTTGAAAAGTTTTATTAACTATGGCAACCGAAGCTTTTGTTGAGTATATATATTGTTGGTACTTAGGATTGGCTAAAAAGGTTAAAGACCCTCTAGTGCCTTCTTCTATTTTAGAAAGTTTGGAAACTTCCACCTCTGGGTTTCCGTCTATCTCACCTTCTAAAATTCCTGCTATCTGTTGTGCTGTAAATTTCATTCTTGCAAAAATATGAAAAAACTGTTAAATTTTCTGCTTAGGATAGCAGATATAAAATTTGGTTACTGGTTTTGCTAATGATTTTAAATTAAAGTGATCTGAAGCATTAATAATATCGCCTATTTTACCATTTTTATGCAATATATTTATGTTTTGGTGTTCTGACTTGTAAGCCTGGTTTGTTATTTCTCCAGAAAACACAAAGTAGTTTGCTTCATGATTTGATATATTATATCGCTGCATTAATTTGTCTATCTGCTTGTCAAGTTTCTCTACTTTTATAGCTTTCTTTTTTATTTTGATTTTTAATAAATCCCTATTAATAATCATATCGCATAAATTGCTTAACACAAAATCATCATGAAATTGCCATTCTTTCATTGCAGAGACAATATCATAATCATCTAGCTGCGAAAACGTATCTAGAGTTTTGGCATCAAAGTTCTCTATTGAAATATTATGATTTAAAAAATAGCTCAACGCTGAACTTGCAGTTAACGTAACTCCTTGACTTTTTAATTCTTTGGCACGTTTTAAAACTCTAATAAGAAGTTGTTCGGCAACCAAGCTTGTTTTATGTAAATAGACTTGCCAATACATTAAGCGTCTTGCTAAAAGAAATTTTTCTACGCTATAAATGCCTTTTTCTTCAACAACTAATTTATCGTTTACCACATTAAGCATGGTAATTAAACGCTCACTATTTACATTGCCTTCTGCAACACCTGTATAAAAGCTATCACGTTTTAAATAATCGGCGCGATCCATATCTAATTGCCCCGAAATTAACTGACAAAGAAATTTACGGTGATATTCTCCCTTGAAAATAGTAATGGCTAGCGTTAATTTTGAGTTAAATTCTTCGTTTAAACGTTCCATAAAAAGCAACGATATTTCCTCATGAGACACACCATTTACAATACTGTGTTCCATAGCATGAGAAAATGGTCCATGACCAATATCATGTAGTAAAATAGCAATATACAAGGCGTTCTCTTCATCTTCGGAAATAGTAACTCCTTTAAAACGAAGCACATTCACAGCTTTTTTCATTAAATGCATACAGCCTATGGCATGATGAAATCTTGTATGGTGAGCTCCAGGATATACCAAATAAGATAACCCCATTTGTGTAATTCTGCGAAGTCTTTGAAAATACTTATGCTCAATTAAATCAAAAATGAGCGTATTTGGAATAGTAATAAATCCGTAAATTGGATCGTTAAATATTTTAAGTTTGTTTTGTGCTTTCAAACTTTATCTATTACATTTTAATTTAAACAAATATACATGAACAATATAAATATTCTTTGGGTTGACGACGAAATCGACTTATTAAAACCTCATATATTATTTTTAGAGAAAAAAAACTATAACGTAACAACCTGTAAAAGTGGCACCGAAGCTATTGAAGCATTAGAAAGTACTTCTTTTGATATTGTTTTCTTAGACGAGAATATGCCAGGTTTAACAGGCTTAGAAACACTTAATGAAATTAAAGCTATAAATAATGCACTTCCTGTTGTTATGATTACTAAAAGCGAGGAAGAGTATATTATGGAAGAAGCTATTGGCAATAAAATTGCCGATTACCTTATTAAACCCGTAAACCCTAATCAAATACTATTAAGTTTAAAGAAAAACCTAGACCATTCTAGATTGGTATCGGAAAAAACGACATCCAACTATCAGCAAGAGTTTAGAAAAATAGCCATGGATTTAACTATGGTAAATTCTTTTGAAGAGTGGGCTAACTTATATCAAAAGCTTATTTATTGGGAACTACAACTTGAAGATATTGAAGATATTGGAATGTTTGAAATTTTAGAATCTCAAAAAAACGAAGCAAACATCCAATTTGGAAAGTTTATTGACAAAAACTACCCTAATTGGTTTGATGGTAAAGTAGATTCACCTGTGATGTCTCATACCCTATTTAGAGAAAAAATAGTTCCTGAAATAAGTAAAGAACAACCAACTCTTCTTATAGTTGTAGATAATTTACGTTACGACCAATGGAAAGCTTTTGAACCTGTCTTAACTAATTATTACAAGAAAGAACAAGAGTCTCCTTATTACAGCATACTACCATCGGCAACACAATATGCAAGGAATGCTATTTTTTCGGGATTAATGCCAGCCGATATGGAAAAATTACATCCAGATCTTTGGAAAAATGACACCGATGAAGGCGGAAAAAACCTTCATGAAAACGATTTTTTAAAAGCGCAACTAAAGCGTTTAGGACTTACAGACATAAAGTATGAATACCATAAAATAACAAGTTTAAAATCTGGAAAGAAACTGGCCGATAATTTTAAATCTCAAAAAGATAACGATCTAACTGTGGTTGTTTACAATTTTGTAGATATGTTATCTCACTCAAAAACCGAAATGGATGTTGTTAAAGAGTTAGCAGCTAACGATAAAGCTTACCGCTCTTTAACCCTTAGCTGGTTTAAAAACTCCCCGTTGCTAGAAATTATTCAACAAGCGCAACAATTAGGGTTTAAACTTATTATTACTACAGACCATGGTACCATAAATGTTAAAAACCCTTCAAAAGTTATTGGAGATAAAGACACAAGTTTAAATTTAAGGTATAAAACTGGGAGAAGTTTAACCTATGAAGACAAAGACGTTTTAGTAGCCAAAAATCCCAAAACAATTCATTTACCATCCATTACAATGAGTAGTTCATTTATTTTTGCTAAAAGTGATTTGTTTTTTGCGTATCCTAATAATTATAACCACTATGTTAGTTATTACAGAAACACTTACCAACATGGTGGGGTTTCTTTAGAAGAAATGATTATTCCATTTATCACAATGTCACCTAAATAACTCCATGTAATGCAAAAAAAATCGATGAAACGCATTTCTGATTGGTTTTTTTCATTTATTCTTATTACATTGCACAGTAATTTTTCATAGATTGGATATAGTATATACAATTAGCGATGTAGAAGATATTGCAAGTCAAGTTCTTACTCATCTTAAAACAAAAACCATATTAATTTATGGAGAAATGGGAGCTGGAAAAACCACTTTCATTAAAGCTTTGGTAAAGCGAATAGGTTGTCAAGACGAAGTTAGTAGTCCAACCTATTCAATAGTAAATGAGTACAAATGTAATGGTGAGAAAATTTTTCATTTTGATTTGTATCGCATTAATAATATAGACGAAGCTTACGATTTTGGTATTGAAGATTACATCTATTCAGATCATTGGAAGATTATTGAATGGCCTGAATTAATCGAGGAGCTAGTATCTGATTATGATACAGTTGCTATAAAGTTTAATAATAAAAAAAGTAGAATTTTAAGTGTAAACAGTATGTAACTAAGCACCTTTTCTACCGAAAACAAGTACTTTTACGGAAAAACCGTAACGAAAAACCACCTAAACCATGGTTTTTAACATAATTTTAACATTTTAACCGTAAAAGATACTACCTGTAAACATACTTTTGGATTGTAATTAATTAATTAAATCCCTTAAATTATGAAAACTAAAAAGTATGTTATTGCAATTGCAATTTTCGGTGGAATGTTGTTTACAGCTCAAGCGACAAATTTAATTGACCTAGATGGACAACAAACAACAAAAATCGAAAAGAAAAAGTATAGAATCCCGTCAGCGGGTTAATAGAAATCTAATATTAGGGAGTCTAATAGCTACATTTATAGCTATCTCTCCATATTTATTTTATTTATACGAGAGTGTTCCAGACAAGCAAGTTTGGAACACTTTTTTGTTTACATATAATAGTCAAAGTTGGGGGAGCGCTAATTTTGCGATGTGGGTTTTAACAGGGAAAATTATTCCTTTACTTTTTATATTAATTTGGTTTTTTACTTGTCGTCATTGGTGGTACCATGTATTAATTGTACCAATGGCAATGTATATTTTTCAAATAATAGTTATTTTAAATGATGACTTTAAATTTGCAGATGAATTTCAGCTATTATACTTAATACCTGTAATGGCTATTGTTATCCCGTCAATATATCTAATCAGAGCACAAATGTTTAATAAACTCACAAGTGTTGATAAATCTATGGAAGAACTTGAAGAAGAGTTTAAAATTAAACCAACTACACTTTGGGGAAAAATCAAACAGTATTTTTAAAATATTTCGTTACAGATAAAAATTAATTTGTAATTTGAGTTTTTAAACAGGACTCAACATGTCAAAATCCTTATCACCTTTTACTAAGCAGCAATTAATTCCTCAAGAAGAACGCTTAGAGATTTTAAAAAGTAAAAGTTCCCTATTTATTGGTATTCCTAAAGAAACAGCTTTTCAAGAAAAGCGTGTTTGCTTAACACCCGATGCTGTTTCTGCTATTGTTAATAATGGGCATCGTGTTTTAATTGAGTCTGGCGCTGGAAAAGGAGCCAACTTTAGTGATAAAGATTATACCGAAGCAGGTGCAGAAATAACAAAAGACACGGCTAAAGTATTTGCCTGCCCAATGATTTTAAAAATTGAGCCTCCTACTCTAGATCAAATTAAATTAATAAACCCACAATCTATACTAATCTCTGCCTTACAGCTTAAAACGCAAACTAAAAAGTACTTTGAAACATTAGCGGCAAAACGTGTTACCGCTTTAGCTTTTGAATTTATAAAAGACGATGATGGCACTTACCCTGCTGTAAAATCGTTAAGTGAAATAGCAGGAACCTCTTCGGTTTTAATTGCCGCCGAATTATTAAGTAATGTAAACGAAGGAAACGGTTTAATGTTTGGTAACGTTAGTGGTGTTCCACCTGTAGAGGTAGTTATTTTAGGCGCAGGAACTGTAGGTGAATTTGCTGCAAGGAGTTCGTTAGGCTTAGGAGCTAATGTGAAAATTTTTGATAATTCCATTACTAGGTTACGTGAAATACAAAAAAATCTTGGACAACCGCTCTTTACGTCAACCATACAACCCAAGAATCTTTTAAAAGCGTTAAAACGTTGCGATATTGTTATTGGAGCTGTACGAGGTAAAAATCGCTCGCCTATTATAGTTACAGAGACTATGGTTGAAAACATGAAATCTGGTGCTGTTATTATAGATGTAAGTATAGATATGGGAGGTTGTGTAGAAACTAGCGAGGTTACCACTCATAAATCACCTACATTTAAAAAACATGGTGTTATTCATTATTGCGTACCTAATATCCCTGCTAGGTTTTCAAGAACGGCATCTATATCGATAAGTAATATGTTTACACCTTATATTTTAAAAATTGCAGATGACGGCGGTTTAGAAAATTCTTTGCGGTTTGATAGAGGTTTAAAAAATGGTTTGTACTTTTACCACGGCATTCTTACCAACAAATCGGTTGGTGAATGGTTTGATTTAAAACACAGCGATATTAATTTATTGATTTTTTAATCCCTATCAATTTTCAACTGAAAAAATAACATGAAATTTATTCATAGACTAGGTTTTTATCTTGGCGGCTTTTCTATAGGTCTCGTTTTTTTATTTTTTTTCCTAAACGGGAAAAAAGTATCTTGTGATTACGGTCCAGAAGCTAGAGTAAAAAAAAATATTAATACTAAACCTTTAAAATTTAATGCCAATATAGAATCTAAAGTCCTCTCTGGTGAATTAGATTCTCTTTTAATTGACAAAATTCTTAAAGAAGGTGATGTTATTTTCTCTAAAAGCACACCGCGAAGTACGCCTTGCGGCATCTATTATATTAAAGGAAGTATTGATGATAAATCGGTATCACTACAAGTTGAAAATTGTGATAGCATTGCAACCGTAAAAGCATTTAATTGGGAATAAAACAAGCCCAATTAAATTATTAATCGAGCTTGTTTCCTGTAATATTATGAGTAATTAATTTAGCATTAACCGTTTTGTTGTAGACTTAGTATCTGTTCCTATTTTCACTAAGTACATACCACTTGGGAATCTTGACAAGTTAATTTGCTTTTGATTTGAATTAATATTTTCTGACAGTACTTTTCTTCCTAGCATATCATACAGTTCAATAGTATTGATAAGAATATTTTGAGATTTAATATTAACTATTCCTGTTGATGGATTAGGGAAAATTTTAATGCTATTTTCATTTGCTTGAGAGACGTTATCATCAATACTTAAGGATTGTGGCACCTCTAAAACCCATGCTGGTGGATTAGGATCTGACATAACATTATTGTTATCCCAATTACTTGCAAATAAAACTTTGGTTCCGTTTCTATTAGGAACTGCCATAGTAGAGTGTCCGTTACCTGGAGAAACATTATTATTGTGCTTAGTATATCGTTCTATAATACCCGAGTTATCTAGCTTTATTGCAAAAATTTCTCTAGATGCTACGTCATGACTTGTACAGCATTGCTCACTTACATAAGCCCAACCTGGTCTATCTATATTTCTGCAACTTATATGACCTCCCCAAATACCACCTGGATATTGAAATAAAGGTTGTACGCCTCCGCCATCTAATCTAGCTGCATAAACATAAGAACCATTATCCCAACCACTTTGTCCTTCGTAAGCTACCATAACTTCATTTCCATTGGTATCTATTCCTAAATCACCATGTGCTGTTGTATTATAAACGTGAATTTCATTATTAAAGTTTAAATCGTAAGATTTTAAACCTTGTGTTGGCCCAGATCCATCTGTTCTCCAAGAAAGTACAGCATAATTCCCTAATTGGGATACTGAAAACCAATCTAAATCACCACTAGAACCAATATCTTTAGTACCAACTATACTGTCATTTTGTATGTCATATACTATTAATGTTCTGTTACTTCCATTTAAACCAATAAGACCAACATATCTATCATCGTTTGATTGGTTTCCTTCTCCATAACCAAAATCTATACTAGAATATTCGTTAAAAGTCCTTAAGGTTTCTCTAGTATTTGTAATAACATTAAACTTTACAAATCTATTACCAGGAGTACCGTACATATAGTTGGGTTCTGTATTAGCCCATCTTCCATAAGAAGGGATATCTCTCCAGTAAAGAAATTCGAATGTTTCACCATCTAAAATAGCTGCTGGATATCCTGCTAATTTAATTAAGGAGCCGTCAGAATTCCACGTTTGATCTTTGGCGTAGTTATGTCTTATTCTTTGCGATGTGGTACCAAAAACGTTTTTATCACTAATTCTGGTTATGGTGCTACCAGACATACTTTCTGTAAAAGGTTCTAAGTAATCGGGTAAACTTTCACTAGGTGCAGTATACGATTCATACTCTACATTAGAAAGTAGGACTTGTTCTGGGTAATTTTGGGCATTTACGTTTTTTTGTGTTAAAAAAACAAATAAAAAAATCACTTGTAAATTTCTGTTAAACAGAAATTTACTAAATAATAAATTCGTCATTTCTGGGGTTTTTGCTATTAATCTTGCGCTAAACTATAATTTCTAATTGCCTGAAAAAAAATCATTTACATTTTTTCGATAAAATACACGTTATATGTAAGTTAAAAACTACGAAACATGTATTTTGTAGTATTTTTAATACGTATAATCGTTTAAAAATGTCTTTCGTCGACAATTTCTTTCAATTAGAATTTAATAAGATATACGATATGCTATTAGGTTTGGATTTTTAAAACAAAAGGTTTTTGGGCTAAATATTTAGACCATCTGCTTTAAGAGTAATATAATAGCACAGTTTATATAAGAAAGCGGTATTTCATCTAATAACTAATAATTACACCTTTTGTATTTAAAAAAATATCTACTTTTAATGAGCTATTAATCATGATTAGTACGGTTGTACTAGCCTAATAATCTTAAGTTTTTTGAAAAGAAAAACCATTGTATTTATTGTACCTAGCTTAAAGGCAGGTGGCGCTGAACGTGTTGTTTCTACATTAGCAAATCAATTGGTAGTCACCTATAATGTTATTATTGTAGTACTTTATAGATGCATCCCTTTTTATTTTTTAAATGAAAGGATAAAGGTTGTTTTTTGTCAAGATATTTATAACGAATCCCCTACTTTTTTCGAATCTATAAATAATCATTATTATTTAATTAAATCATGTAAAAATGTTATTAAAAATTATCAGGCTGATGTAATTATTGGTTTTACAACTATTGCTAATATTTACAGTATTATACTATCAAAAATATTAAAGATTCCGGCTATAATTAGTGAACGTATTCATCCTAAATATGGTAGTATTAGTAAATTTTGGAAAATTGTAAGACGATTAACATATCCAACTGTAAATGCTCTAGTAATACAAACAAATGATATTAAATCGTATTTTAAAAAATATATCAACCCATCTAAACTATTTATTATAAACAATCCTATTTCAGTAGAATTATCAGGTTTAAGAGATCTTAATGCAACACGAGAAGATAGGATAATTTGTGTTGGTCGCTTAGAGGCTCAAAAAAATCAAGAATTACTTATTAGAGCTTTTTCTAAAATACCTTCAAACTCTTGGGAACTTATTTTAATTGGAGATGGAAAATTAAAAACTAAATATATTAATCTAGCTAAAAGTTTAAATGTTAGTAATATCGTTTTTTTAGGAAGTATTAAAAACATATCACATTATTATAATACATCTAAAATATTTGTACTTCCCTCTAATTATGAAGGTTTTCCTAATGCGTTAATAGAAGCCATGTATTTTGGCGTAGCCTGTATAGCAACTGATTGTCCTTCTGGACCTTCAGACATTATTATTAATAATAAAAATGGTTTTTTAATTCCAACAAATGACCAAAATGCACTTAAAAACAAACTAGAAAAACTAATAAACACTCCTAACCTACAAGAACAATTTGGTGAAGAAAGCCTAAAAAGCAGTACACTATTTGAAACCAAACCTATTGTACAAAAATGGGAGAAACTAATTGACTTTGTATGCAGTTAGCAGATTTAATACCTAAATATAGCAAACAAAATAAAGGTAAATACGTGTACACATTTACCGTATTTACTCCTGTTTATAATAGAGCCAATACATTACATAGAGTATTTAAGTCTTTAAATGAGCAAACGTTTAAGGATTTTGAGTTAGTAATAATTAATGATGGATCTTCAGACGCTTCTCATAAAGTTGCTGAAAAACTTATTGCTAAAGCAAACTTTCCTGTTAACTATGTTAATAATAAGAGTAACCAGCATAAAATGGCTTGTTTTATACAAGCTATTACACTTGCAAAAGGGAAGTTTTTGTTACCATTTGATTCTGACGACGAATGTGCTCCAAATGCTTTAGAAGTATTTTTTAATGAATATGAATCTATTCCTGAAGAGAAGAAAAAAAATATAAGCGGTGTAACAAGTTTATGTAAAGACCAAAACGGTAATTTAATAGGCTCACCGTTTCTTAAATCGCCGTTGTATAGCAACACATTTAAGCAACAGTTAAAATCATCAAAATCTTTAGAAAAATGGGGGTTTACAAAAACCGATATTTTAAAAGGAATTACTGTGAACCCTAATATATTTTCTAGAGGATACATTCCTGAAGGAATACTGTGGGAGCTATTAGCAAAAGAAGGTTTTGAAACCAAATATATTAACCAAGCTTTACGCACCTATTATTTAGACACAGAAAATGCTATATCAATTCAAAACCATGAAAAAGATGCTTTTGGTATGGCCATTTATTCGTTGAGTATTTTAAACTGGTATTATAAAGACTATTTGTTAAAATCGCCTAAAATCTTTTTAAAAAGGATTTATACACTATTAAGAGCATCTAGATATTTGGAGTTTAATCTATCAGATTATCGCACATCAATAAAAAGTAAATGCTTAGGCTTGTTATTTGTTTTAGGCTGGCCTTTTAAAGAAATATTATAATTAAGTTGCAAATAAAAACACACATAGCATCTTTAAAAAAATTAGCTAAAAACCCTACAGCTATAAACGTAGTCACTGTAGCTATTATAACAATTATGGTTAAGGGTTTAGGGTTTTATAAAGAAATTGTAATTGCAGGAACTTTTGGACTTTCGCAATTATTAGATGCCTTTTTTATTGCAGCTTTATTACCTGGTTTTGTGAGTGAAGTATTTTTAAACGCTTTTAAAGCTGTTTTTATACCTAATTATATTGCCGAGAAAAAATCCACAAATAATATTGGCGCCTTTCAATCGTCCAGCTTTATTGTAACCTTTGGCATTGCTTTATTTTTTATTGCTATTTCCTATTTGTTTACCGATGTTTTTTTAGAAACTTTTTTTAGCGGCCATACTAATGAATTTTATAGCCTTGTAAAATTACAGTTCTATTACCTACTTCCTTGTATTTTGTTTTGGGGATTTGCTTCATTGCTTAGCGGGTTGCTAAATATTTATGATGAATTTAGGTATTCTTCAATTTACCCTGTTTTAACATCAATATCAATGTTGGTATGTCTAATTTTCTTTAAGGAAAAATTGGGAGAAGCTGTTTTAGCAATAGGAATGTTAATAGGAAGTATTTTACAGTTTTTGTTTTTACTAATAGTTGCTTTTAAAAAAGGAATTATAAAAATAGATGCTCCAGATTTTTTTAGTCTACATACACAAACAATGTTTCAACAAGTTCCGGCCAAAGTGTCTTCTGGTTTTTTAACAGGGCTTATTTCTGTAACCGATCAATTTTTTGCGGCTCAATTAATTATTGGCTCCATTGCTGCACTTAATTATGGGTTACGTATTCCAGCTTTTTTTACTGCTATTATAGTACTAGCTTTAGGCAATGTTTTATTACCATATTTTTCAAATTTATCATTAACAAACTTAGACAATGCCTTTAAAAAATTATACTACATTTTAAAACGCTTATTTTTAGCTTTATGCATTATATCGGTACTGTTGATAGCTTTTTCAGATATTATTATAGAGTTATGCTTTGAACGAAATAAATTTACTTCTGAAGATACTTTAAGAGTTGCTAATATACAACGCATGTTTTTAATTGGTTTACCATTTACTATTTGCGGAAATATTATTGTACGCTTTCTTACTAGTATAAATAAAAATGTTTTTATGGCTTACATTTCTCTCGCTACTGTTTTTCTTAATATTATACTAGACGTTATCTTAATGAAATATTTTGGCGTTATGGGAATAGCGTTATGTACAGCTTTTTTACAAATATTTAGAAGCTTAATTTACCTAGGTTATACAACCAAGCAACAAAAAGTTTTAGTACAATGAAAGAAATACTAAAACATATTATACTAGCCCTTACAGTATTAAACATACCCACTTATAGTTTAATTGCTTTTAGTCCTGCTTTAGGATCGTTAACAGCAGCATTAGCTCTAGTTTCTTTAGCATTATATTATTTCTTTATAAAAAAAAGTAAACCATTACTCCCGTTACTTGTTTTAGGAATTTTATACTATTCTATAGCAGGGTTTAGTTTTGCTGGAGATGTTGAAGTTTTTTCAAAAGATATTTTTAGGTATTTTCTATTTATTCTATCAATTACCGAAGTAGCAAAAAACACCACAAATGCCGAGGCTTGTTTTTATTTACTTTTAGGAGCTGCCAGTGTTATAATTAATGCCTTATTATTTTCCGATGATTATGGCCGCTATGCTGGGTTTTACATTAACCCCAATAGAGCAGGTTTAGTTTGTGTTTTAGGGTTTGCTTTTACTTATCGGTTACAAAATAAAAAATATAAAATATTAGCGCAGCTTTTATTTACATTAGCAGGAATCGCTACATTATCACGATATTTTCTACTACTCCTATTTTTAATAAACCTAGCATCTTTATTTGCTAATAGGAAAAACATTGTAGGCCTATTTGTTGGTGCAGTAGCTATAGTTGTTATTATAAACACACCAGCTTTTGAATTAAATAAAGATCGCTTTGATGCTTTTCAAAGTTTTTTTAGTGAAGGTGAAGTTAAAACTACAACTATTACTAGAGAATCTAGACAAGAAACCTGGGCTCTTTACACCGATGTAATTTTAAACAATGCCTTTATAGGTAATGGTTATGGATCTATGCAAGGTCATCAAGGTGATACAGTAGGCATTAAAGTAGGTGTACATAATACATATTTGATGGTTTTAGGAGAAGCTGGTATTATTCCTTTTTTAGTATTAATACTATTTTATACAAGCATACTTATAAAAAGTTTAAAAAGCTTTAAAAAAAATCCAGAGTATCTCTATTTAGCTATGATTATGATTTCTTATCTACTCGTGTCTCATAACTACTTTTATAATTATGTAATACTGTTTTTTACCATTTGGTTATTTACCAGATTTGAAGATAAAGAAGAAGAAACAACACTTATAAACTCAAATTCACTGTAGTTATGTGTGGCATTTATGGTTCAACAATAAAATATTCACCAAAGCAAGTAAATAATAAACTTACTCGAACAGCTTTTCGAGGCCCAGATAACTTACAATTTGATTATTTTGGACAAAATAACAACACGGTTATTTTAGGCCACAACAGGTTGTCAATAATCGATTTAGACCCACGATCCAATCAACCATTAACATATAAACATGTTCACATTGTTTTTAATGGTGAAATATATAATTTCAAGAATCTAAAAAAAGATCTTACCAACAAAGATTATCACTTTAACACAACTAGCGATACCGAAGTTATTTGTGCCGCATATTTAGAATACGGAGAAGCATTTGTAAGCAAGCTTAATGGAATGTTTGCTTTTGTTATTTACGATACAAAAAAAGAACAGTTATTTGGAGCTAGAGATAGATTAGGACAAAAGCCATTTTATTATTCTTTGTCTGAAATTGGTTTTGAATTTGCTAGTCAACTAGCTTCTATTCAATTATACAAAACTAACTTATCCATTTCACAAGAAGCTATCTCATATTATTTAGCTTGGGGAAATATTCCTGACCCACTATCCATTTTTAACGAGATTAATAAATTAGAAGCAGGTTATTACTTTACTTTAAACCTAAAAACTAATCAATTTTTAAAAAAACAGTATTGGGATTTACCTCAAAACACACCTTCATTTACTGGCACATACAATAATGCAAAAGAAGAATTGTCACACATATTACAAGACGCTTGTAAAATACGCTTATTTGCCGATGTTCCTGTTGGCGTTTTTTTATCTGGTGGTGTAGATTCATCCTCCATTGCCGCTTTAGCAAGACTAGCAACTAATAGTAATATAAAAACTTTTTCGGTAAAATTTAATGAAAAAGGATTTGATGAAAGCGCATATGCACAACAAGTTGCCAATCATTTAAATACCGATCATCATGTTATTAATTGCAATTATTCTGAAGGATTAAAACTAATAAATGATTTTAGTTATTACTATGATGAACCATTTGCTGATGCCTCTGCTATACCATCTATGCTATTAGCAAAACATACAAAAAAGCATGTTACTGTAGCACTTTCTGGCGATGGTGGAGACGAAAGTTTTCTTGGTTATACACGGTATAAATGGATGAAACAAGTACAACCTCTTTACAAAATACCTAAACCTGTAAGAGAGCTTGCTGCTAACATAATACATAGTATGCCGTATTATAAACTAAAAACTTTAGCAAAAGGTTTAAAATGTCATTCTTTAAATGATTTATATTTAAGTATTTGTACAGGGATTGATAATTCATGGTTTAATGGAGAAGCTTATAAACAAATTAATGAAATAAACTACTTAAACCACTCTAATAAAAATTTATTAGAACGAATCTCCGATTTCGATTTAAAAACCTATTTAAATTGGGATATAAATACTAAGGTAGATCGCGCAACAATGACATACTCCTTAGAAGCAAGAGCGCCTCTACTCGATTATAGAATTGTTGAATTTGCGAGACGTTTACCAACAGGTTTTAAATATCATAATGGAAATCAAAAACGTATTTTAAAAGATGTTCTATATCAACATGTTCCTAAACGTATATTTAACAGACCCAAAGCAGGATTTACTATGCCATTTTCAAAATGGTTTAGGAGCGAACTTAAAAATTATGTGTTAGATAATTTAACAGAGAAACAACTTAACCGCATTCCTAATATTAATACCAAAGATGTTACAACTTGTATAAATCAACACATGAATGGTAATTGGAATCACTACCCATTAATATGGAAATTATTAGTGCTAAAACAATGGCTTGACAATAATAGTAATGGTTATCCTGTAAAATAATGAAACACAAACAAGTTAAAATAACATTTATAATTCCGTCGTTAGCAGCTGGTGGTGCAGAACGTATTTTATCGTTTGTTGCTAAAAACATTAATAAAAATACTTTTAAACCCACATTATTAGTAATAGGTTTTAAAAAAGACACCGTATATAATGTTAGTAATTTAGATGTTATTTATTTAAATAAATCTAGAGTGTTAAAAGCCATTATTCCTATTATTCGTTACTTAAAAACAGAACAACCACATATTGTCTTAACATCTATTTACCACTTAAATACAATGGTAGCATACTTATCTGTTTTCTTTCCAAAAATTAAATTTGTAGCAAGAGAAGCTAATGTGCTTAGCGTATTAGCAAAACACGGCGGTAATAAGTTAACACTGTCTAAAAAACTAATTATAAAAGCCTATAAGTTAATTGATGTGTTAATTTGTCAATCATTAGATATGCAACAGGATATGATTGCAAATTACGGTGTTTCAAAACACAAAACAATATTAATAAATAACCCAATCACTACTAAAGTTCCTCCTAAAAAACTTAATACCAACAAGCCTTCAATTCTTAAAATTATTACTGTAGGCAGGTTAAGTAAAGAAAAAGGACACGATAGAATTATTGAAGTTTTATCTCATTTAAAAATACCTTTTAAATATTTTATGATTGGAGATGGCAATGAAAAGAAAAATATACTACATTTAATTGATAATAAAGGAATTAATAACCATGTAACACACATTAATTATACCAATGATGTTGAGAACTATTTAAGAGAAAGTGATGTTTTTCTTTTAGGTTCCTATTCTGAAGGGTTTCCTAATGTACTACTTGAAAGTTGTGTTGTTGGCACACCAATTATAGCATTTAATGCACCAGGAGGAATAAACGAAATTATTGAAACTGGCAAAAATGGCTATATTGTTAACTCTGTTGACGACTGTGTTAATAAATTAACACAGTTGTATTTAAATTTTGAGTTTTCGCCAAAGCAAGTAAATCAAGTTGTTATAGAAAAGTTTAATAAAGAAAAGATAATTAAACAATACGAAAACCTATTTCTTAACCTAACAACCAACTATGTTATTTAACTCCATAGAATACTTAATATTTTTACCTACAGTTTTTGTTTTGTATTGGTTGTTAAATAAAGACCATAAAAAACAGAATGTACTTTTACTTATATCTAGTTATATTTTCTATGCTTTTTGGGATTGGCGTTTTTTGTCTTTAATAGTTTATAGTTCGCTAATAGATTATTTTGTAGGTCTTAAAATCCACGAATCGTCCAATAAAACAACGCGAAAAAACTGGTTAATTTTAAGTTTGGTTTCTAATTTAGGGTTATTAGCTGTATTTAAATATTATAATTTTTTTGCGGAGTCTTTTGCCGCGCTAATGTCTGTTTTTGGGTGGCAGGTTGACAACGTTACCCTTAATATAATTTTACCTATAGGAATAAGCTTTTACACCTTTCAAACTCTTAGCTATACAATAGATATTTATAGAAAAGACTTTAAGCCAACAAAAAATGTTGTAGCATTTTTTACATACGTAAGCTTTTTTCCGCAACTAGTTGCTGGCCCTATAGAACGTGCCGCAAAATTATTACCACAAATAGAAAAGTCTAGAACATTTAATAAGAAGTGGTTTCACGATGGCATTTTTCAAATAACTGTTGGACTATTTAGAAAAATTGTTATAGCCGATAATTTAGCCCACTATGTTAACCCTATATATGCAGACCCCGAATTACATAACTCTTCTACCCTAGTTTTGGCAACGACGTTTTTTGCGTTTCAAATTTATTTTGATTTTGCTGGGTATTCCGATATTGCTATTGGGAGTGCTAAACTACTAGGCTTTAAGTTTACTAGAAACTTTAACTTACCGTACTTTTCAAAATCATTATCTGAAGTTTGGAGACGTTGGCACATATCGCTTTCTACATGGCTTCGTGATTATTTATATAAATCTTTAGGGAGTAATAAAGGTGGTAAATTAATGATGTATAAAAACGTGTTAATAACCATGGTTTTAGGAGGTTTATGGCATGGTAACACTTGGAATTTTGTTATTTGGGGATTAATGCAAGGAATACTATTAGGTGTTGAAAAATTCATCTTTGTTAAGTTAAAAATAAGAAATGCCGGCGTTATTGGTTATATTATTACGTTTACAGTTATTTTAACAACATGGGCATTTTTTAGAGCTCCAACTTTTGAAAGTGCTAAATACATAATAAAAAAGTTTATTTTCTTTGATTTTAGAATTCCACATATTGGCGATGCCAATGCCATAACTACGGGTGTTATTGTGTTTGGTATTGGTATGCTTTTCGATCTTTATTTGTATAAATCGAGAAAATCTTTAGAAACATTAGGGAGTACTTTTGGTAGTTTTAAATTAAGTTTATTTATCTCAATAGCAATTATACTTATGGCCTTATTTTACTCAACATCAAATAATTTTATTTATTTCCAATTTTAACAAATATGTCTAAATCTAATGTGTTACATATAGTCAAGATATTGTTATTCATACTTGTTTTATCATTTGTAGTCGATAAGATAATTTACTTTACTGTTACAAAAATTAGCGAGCATGTTTACTCTGGACAAGCAGTAGGAAAATTAAACCAATATCTTCATATAAAAGATACGACCAAAACAATTGTTTTTGGAAGCTCAAGAGCAAACCACCATATAGATATAAAAAAAATGGCTACATCTGGTTATAATATAGGTATTGATGGTAAGTTTATTGCTTACAGTGCCATTTTAATTAAACTCTTACCAAAAGATAAACATCAAAATATTATCCTTCATATAGATCCAAATGTTGCCTTTAGACCAACTTATAGCAGAGAAGAAATTAAATCACTTATGGTAAAATACCATACCAACGATATTATTAAAGAAGAGTTATCTAAAGCTAAACAAGACAATGTTTTTCAAAAATTTTATTGGTGTATAGATTATAATGGTTCGGTTTTAGGTATATTAAAAAACGCTGTTTTCCCTAAATATAATCCTAAAGGATATTATGGCTTTGATCCCTTACCCTTATCACAAACAGAAATGGATATGTTTAAAAAACTGTTAGCAAGAAATGAAAAAGTATCGGTTTGCAGAGAAGAAGTTAAAATAAATAAAACGTATTTAAGCTACTTAGAAGAGATTATTACGTTTTGCAAAGAAAATAATAAAACATTAATTACAATAACTTCTCCAATTTATGAAGATAACTGTCCAGATGATAATGCTATTATGGCAGCTATATTAAAAGAAAAGGAAGTTAAATATTATGATTATACCAACTTTTTTAAAAATACAAACGATTTAAAATATTGGAGAGATTATGCCCACATGTCTGATATTGGTGCTGAAGTATTCTCCAATAATCTAAGTGAAGTATTATTCTTTGATGACTAACAAAAAAAACATAGCACTTTTGGCTCCCTCTATTGGGTTTGGAGGTACAGAACGAGTTGTAGGTAGGCTTGCCAATAACTTAATTAAATATTATAACGTATATCTTATTTTAATGCATAACAGTGTAGATTTACCTATAGATAAGCGTGTGAATATTATTTTTTTAACTCAAAAAAAAGAACACTTTAACAATACAAAGTTAAATAAAGCCTTAACGTTTTGTAGGAGTTTAAAAAACTATCATAAAGCCATTAAATCAAATAATATTTCTATTTGCATTTCATTTCTTGCCAGACAGAATATTATAAATGGTATTTATAAATTAAGGGTTCCAAAATTTAAAACTATTATTAGTGAGCGTTGTTTCCCGTCAAATACTTACGGAAAAATAAATAAACAGTTAGTTAGTTTTTTTTACAACAAAAATGACTGTTTATTTTCTAACTCGGCACATATTAATACCGATTTACAACAAAACTTTAAGCTTAAAATTCCTGCATATGTTATTTATAACCCTATTAACACATTAAACAAGAACCCCAATTTTAATAGTTATAATTGCACAAAATCTACCTTTAAAATTATTGCTATAGGGAGGTTAAATCCTGTGAAAAACCATAAAAACCTAATTAAAAGTATGGTGTATTTAAACGAATCCTTTCACTTAAATATTTATGGTATTGGTATATTAAAACAAGATTTAATACAGTTAACAAAAAAACTAAAGGTTACCAACATGGTAAGCCTAAAAGGAAATAGTAATTCTATAAATACAGAAATACTATCGCATCATTGTTTGGTATTACCATCACTGTCTGAGGGATTTCCTAATGTTATTTTAGAAGCTATGTCACTTGGTGTTCCAGTTATTGCAACAAATTGTATGTCTGGTCCATTAGAGTTACTCAATGATAATGAAGACGTTTATATAAAGCAAGGCGAATTCTTTAAAGCAAAATATGGCTTATTGGTTAATGTTAATGATGAGGAAGCATTAGCAAAAGCTATTACCTATTATAAAAACAATGATGATGTTAGAGAAACTTACAGCAGATTAAGTTTTAATAAGGCCAAACAATTTGATATTACAAAAATTGAATTACAAGTAAAAGATTTAATCGATAACGTATTATGTGCGGAATAAATGGTATTATAAGTAAATCTTCAAATGTAACTGATGTTAACGATTTATTAAAGAACATGAATCGGCTAATTTGGCATCGTGGCCCAGACGACGATGGTTTTTTTGTAAACAACCATAACAATGTAACTGTTGCTATGGCAATGAGAAGACTGTCCATTATAGATTTAACAACAGGTAAACAACCCATTTACAATAAGGACAAAAGTATTGTTATTGTTTTTAATGGTGAAATTTATAATTACCAAACACTAAAACAGGAACTTCAAAATGAAGGTGTCATATTTAACACAAAAAGTGACACAGAAGTTATCCTAAAATTATATGAAACTAAAGGTGAAGCTAGCTTTAGTAAATTAGACGGCATGTTTGCTTTTAGTATTTACGATAAAAACAAAGAAAAAGTTATTATTGCAAGAGACTTTTTTGGAGAAAAGCCACTTTACTATTATCATGACACCAATGGCTTTTATTGGGCATCGGAGTTAAAATCAATAACTAATAATTTAAGGCAGACACCAAGTATATCTAAAGCTGGATTAAATTTATTTTTTAGATTAACTTATATTCCTGCGCCATATACCATTTACGAAAATATTCATAAACTCCAAGCAAATCATTATATCTCCTATAACTTAAACAAAAATAGTTTCTCTATTCATCAAATCAATACCTTAAAACAAGACAAGAAGCACATTACATTTAACCATGCTAAAACGCAATTAAAAAACTTAGTATTAAAAAGTATTGAAAGCAGATCTATAAGTGATGTTCCTTTGGGCACTTTTCTTTCTGGCGGTGTAGACTCATCTATAGTAAGTTTAGGACTCTCAAAATTAACAGAAAAAAAAATAGATACTTTTTCTATAGGATTTGATAAAGCTTCATTTGACGAAACCGACAAATCACAATTAGTAGCAAAATTAATTAATAGCAACCATCATGAGTTTATTCTTACAGAAAAAGATATAGAAAAACATATTCATGATATTTTATTAAACTTTGATGAACCATTTGCAGATTCTTCTGCTCTACCAAGCTATCTAGTTGCAAAACAAACACAAAACTTTGTAAAAGTTGCTTTAACTGGTGATGGCGGGGATGAACTTTTTGCAGGTTATAACAAATACTATATAGGAAGATTAAATAATAAATACACGAGTATTATTCCTGAGAACTTACATAACGCCTCTAAAAGCTTATTAAATAAAGTATTATCTACCAAACAAGATAAAAGAGGAAAGCGATTTAAAATAAAAAAACTTATAAATGCCATAAATTATAATAACAACCACTATTGGAATATTATTTCACTTGGTTTTGGTGATGATACTAATAAGTTGTTAAACGATAATTTTTATCAAGCGTCTGTGTTTAATTTTTATAAAAGCAAAGTAAATATCCCAAAAAGCATACATGATTATAGAGAAATAGACAGACATATTAGCCTTGAAGGAGATATGTTGGTAAAAGTAGATAGGACAAGTATGTTATGTTCGTTAGAATGTAGAGCGCCATTTTTAAATAAAACGCTTTGGGAATTTTCTAATAATTTACCAGAGAGTTATTTACTTAAAGGCTATAATAAAAAGTATCTTTTAAAAGAAGCCTTTAAAAGCGAATTCCCTAAAGGATTTCTGGATAAATCTAAAAAAGGATTTACTGTACCTGTTGGTGATTGGTTAAGATCTAGTTTAAAAAATGAACTTATAAGTTATACTGATACGTCTTTTTTAGAGAAACAAAATTTGTTTAACATAGACTATATTAAAACTTTAATAAAAAATCATATCTCAGGAAAAGAAGACAATAGCTATAAAGTTTGGACATTTTATACATTTCAAAAATGGTACGCAAATACTTATAAACCTTAACTCTCTTTTGTTTTATGTAATTGTAGTTTGTTTCCTAAGTCTAAATCATAATGTTCTGGAGTAAAAGTACCACAACCAGATTCGGCATGAAATGTTAATTCACCAAAATAAATCTTATCATTAACGTGATAAAAATCTACTCTTAAATAACAAAAATCTTTTGCAAAAATCTCTCCTAATTTAATCATTCTGTCATAGTGTTTAGGTTTTTGTATTTCTTCTCCCGTATCGTATATCCAGGTAACGTGCATTAAATTCCAATGGGCATCGTATAAGTTTCTTTTATGGTTTGTTTGTCTATCAATATCTACTTGAGTAAAGGCTAATTTTCCATTAAAATAGTGCATTTTATAATCGAAAGGAATAGCCCCTGTTTTGTCCATTAATAACTTTTCTACAACAATGCAACGGTCTATATTTTTATACTGCCATTCTTTATAACGGTAGTAATAATTAATATTTAAAAACTTAGCTAAGGTATTTTGTGTAGCAATCCAATTAACTTTGGTTTTATCTCTAACAATTATACCTCCAGAACTATCGTGATTTGTTTTAATTATAACAGGGAAATCTGGTAAGTTTTCTGGAATAATATCTCTTGGGTGTTTAGTTTGAAAAACCAATGGTATTAAATATTCTTCTCCTATTTTTTCTTTTACGTAATCCCTAACTTTAAATTTGTCTGCACAAATGGTATGTAATGGTGTTCTATCGTTAAGTTTTAGCCATTGCAGTTTTTCGTTAAACGTTTTAGGGTTTTCTAAATCTGGTGGATAACCTAAGTTTTTTTTAAATTCTTTTTTTATAAAACTCTTATCGCTTACAGTAGCATAACGAATATATTCGTAAACATTTTTAAACGGTTGAATTATTGCAAAACCTATTCGAGTGTTATGATAAATATTAGATATAAAATTTTTAATCATATGTGCTCTTTATTTAATTGGTTTAAATCTATCAAATTACCCAATTTCAAATCGTATGCTTCTGGATATATTGTTTCAAGTCCGCTACCATGATGAAATGTAATTTCTCCAAAAAGAACTTTACCTTCAAAATCGTATAAATCTATTCTTGAATAGCAAAATGGCTTAGATAACTCTTCTGCTACAGTAATCATTTCCTGTAAAGTACTGGGTTTTTTAATATGGCTGCCATTATCCCATAAAGGTTTATTATTTTGCCAAATAGACCATGTAAATGGTAGTAATTTCCAAGTTGTACTATACATATTTCTTTTATGGTTGCTATACCTATCAATATCCACTTGAATAACTTGTACTTTACCATGAAAACAATGCAGTTTATAATCAAAAGGAATATCCCCTAATTTATTTACTAAAAGTTTTTCTGCAATAACACAAGGTTTTATGTTTTTATATTGCCACTCTTTACTTGAATTATAATAATTTTTTTTAAGTAGTTTCTTAAAATGTTTTCGCTTTTTTTTCCAATTAATGGCATCTTTATCCCTTACAATAACGCCTCCAGAGCTATTATGGTTTGCTTTAATTATAAAAGGGATATCTGGGAAGTTTTCGGGTTTAATATCTTTTATATCATAGCTTTGAAAAACTAAAGGGATTAAATAGTTTTCTCCAACAGTTTCTTTAACATAGTTTCTAACTAAATATTTATCAGCACAAGTGGTGTGTAAATTGGTTCTGTCGTGTAGTTTTAGCCAATGTATTTTTTCGTTTAAAGTTTTTGGTTTTTCTAAATTTAAAGGTCTACCAAAACGCTTTTTAAAATTTTGTTTTAAAAACGTTTCGTCACTATATAAAATAGACCTTAAATAAAGGTGAATGTCCTCTATAAAGTCTACAAGTTTTTTTACAATCCAAGTATTATGATACAAGTACCTGGCAATTTTGAACATAACAGCGATTTATTAAACCTAATGTAGAACAAATTTTACTAAACAAAAAACTTATCTTATTTTAGTTGAAAACTAATTTATTGTGAAAAAAATCTGTCTTGTTGGCGGTGAAGATGTACACAAACGTATTGCCTTGTCACACTATCTTACAAAGGCCGATTTTAAAGTAACTATAATAGGAACAAGCACAAAAACGTTTCCAGACACTATTACTTATGTTCCTTACAATTTGGTTAGACACTTCTCCCCTAGTTCCGATTATAAAACACTAAAATGGTTACAAAACTTTTTTAAGAATAATGATTTTGATGTTATTCATACATTCGATACTAAACCTGCATTTTTACTGCCTTTAGCATTAAAAAAGAACACAACTCCTATTACAAGAACAATTACGGGGTTAGGTACTATTTTTATGTCTAAAACGGTATTTAGCTCTGCTTTAAGAATGTCATACTACTTTATTCATCGCCATATAAAGAACCGAGTTTATAAAACTATTTTTCAAAATTACGATGACCGAGACTTATATTTAAAACACAAACTTGTAATTAAACCTAATTACGATCTTATTTTTAGTAGTGGTATAGATTTAACTCAAATTAATAAAATTGCTCCAAGAAACCATAACAAATATACTTTTATATGTGTTGCAAGATTAGTGTACGAAAAAGGTATTATAAATTTACTAGAAGCAGCTAAACTATGTAAAGACAAAGGTTATGATTTTAACGTATTATTGGTTGGACCACTTGAAGAGAATTCAAAAAGATTAAATAAAACCATACTCGATAGCTATAGAGATGTTGTGCAATGTTTAGGAAAACGACATGATATTTACGATTTACTTTTAAATGCAGATGCTTTTATATTACCTACCTTTAGAGAGGGGTTTGCAAGAGTTTTATTAGAAGCTGCAGCTGTTGGACTGCCTATTATTGCTACTAATGTTACAGGAGTGCGAGAATTTGCGAAACATGAAAAAGAGGCTTTATTGGTAGAAGTTAAAAACTCCAAAGCTTTATCTAATGCCATGATTAGATTATCTCAAGACAAAGAACTGGCCGATAATTTAGTCGAAAATGCATTAAAACACGTCGAAAAGTTTAGCTTGGAACATATTTCTAAACAATATATTAATATATTTAACCAAGCTATTAATCAAGAACTCTAAACAAAAAATGAAAATTCCATTTTCACCGCCTTATATAAACGACGGTGTTATAAAAGAAGTTAACGACTCCTTACTGTCTGGGTGGATTACAACAGGTCCAAAAGTAAAAAAACTTGAAGAACTGGTTTGTTATTACACAAAGGCTTCCAATTCACTCTGCGTAAACTCTGCAACTTCTGGACTTATTTTAGCACTTAAATGGTTTGGTATAAAAGAAGGAGATGAAGTTATTATTCCAGCATATACTTATGTCGCTACGGCTTTAGCAGTAATACATGTAGGAGCCAAACCTATTATGGTAGATGTAGAAGATGATTTTAATATATCTGTTAATAATATTAAAGAAGCTATAACCCCAAATACAAAAGCTATTATTCCTGTGGACTTTGCTGGCTGGCCTTGTGATTATTCTGAAATAAACAACTTAGTCAACAAACAAAAGTCATTTTTTAAACCCACACACCCAAATCAAGAAAAACTAGGGCGAATATTAGTTGTTTCAGATGCTGCACATGCCATTGGCGCAATATATAACAACTCTCCAATTGGTGTTGCTACAGATATAACTGTATTTTCTTTTCATGCAGTAAAAAATGTAACTACTGCCGAAGGCGGTTGTGTTTGCTTAAATTTACCACAACCTTTTAGTAATTTAGAAGAATACAATTTTATGCGTTGTTTTTCATTAAATGGACAAACAAAAGATGCATTTACAAAATCTAAAGCAGGAGGATGGCGTTACGATATTATTTACCCCGGATTAAAAATTAATTTGCCCGATGTCCTTGCAGCAATTGGTGTAGCACAATTACCAGAATATTTTTCACGTATCTTAGCAGAAAGGAAAGAAATGTTTAAATATTATCAAGATTTTTTTAAAACTAAATCTTGGGCAATTTTACCATTATATAAAAACAGTCAAAAAACATCTTCATGTCATTTATATGCGCTTCGTATTAAAGATATATCAGAAAAGCAACGAGATGTCATTATAGAAAAAATTGCACAAGCTAATGTAGCTGTTAATGTCCATTTTCAGCCATTACCATTACTAAGTTTGTTTAAAGAAAGCTATGCTATCGAAAAATACCCAAAAGCTTATAATAATTACAAATCAGAAATATCATTACCTATTTACCCACAATTAACAACCAAACAGTTAAATTATATTACCCAAACAGTGTCAAATGCCGTTAAATCTACTTTAAATGAAAAGGTTATTTGATATTATATGTTCTTTATTAGGCTTAATTATATTATCGCCAATATTAATAATTATAGCCATATCAATTACATTAGAATCTAAAGGCGGTGTGTTTTATAAACAATTGCGAGTTGGAAAAAATAATACCGATTTTAAGATATACAAATTTAGAACCATGTATGTAGGCTCTGATAAAAAAGGACTACTTACCATTGGTAATAAAGATTCTAGAGTAACCAAAACAGGTGTTTTTCTTAGGAAGTATAAACTTGATGAATTACCACAGTTAATTAATGTATTAAATGGTTCTATGAGTTTTGTTGGGCCAAGACCTGAGGTTAGAAAATATGTAAATTATTACTCAAAAGAAGATTTGAAAATATTTAGCATAAAACCAGGTATAACAGATTATGCTTCTATTGAGTTTAGAGATGAAGTAGAACTACTAAAAAATGCAAAAGATCCTGAAGAATTATACATAAATGAAATTATGCCTAAAAAAATTGTCCTAAATAAAAAATATATGAACAACCCTACACTACTAACCGATATTAAATTAATACTAAAAACATTTATAAGTATTATAAAATAAAAAATGGATCAAGGGCATTTTGTTATATCATTAGATTTTGAATTGTATTGGGGCATTTTTGATGTACGCTCCTTAAACTCTTACAAAAAAAATATTGAAAATGTAGCACTAGTAATTCCTAAACTTCTAAAAGTAAGTCGGCAATATAACATTAGTCTTACTTTTGCTACAGTAGGATTTTTATTTGCTACATCAAAAGATGAACTAATACAACTCTCTCCACAAATAACCCCTTCGTATTTTAATAAAAATTTTAGCCCATACAAATTAATTAAACATATAGGCGATAACGAGAAAAACGACCCTTATCATTATGCAACATCATTAATAAACTTGATTAAAAAACATGAGAATCACGAAATAGGAACTCATACCTTTTGTCATTATTACTGTAATGAGTTAGGACAAACTCAACAACAATTTGAAGCCGATTTAATTGCAGCAAAACAGGCGGCTTCTATACACGGTATTAAAATAAAAAGTATTGTTTTTCCTAGAAATCAAATTAATAAAAAGTACCTTCAAGTATGTATTAAACATGGTATAATTTGTTATCGTGGATCTGAAAAACACTGGATGTACGAAACCACAACCACCAAACAATTAGAAAATAAAAAACATAGACTGTTTAGACTATTAGATACTTATATTAATATTTCTGGATACAACACACACAACCCTAAAAACGAAAATGGTATTGTTAACATTTCTTCCAGTCGCTTTTTAAGACCCTACAATAAACAATTACGTTTTTTAGAACGACAAAAAATAAACCGTATTAAAAAAGGTATGACATATGCTGCAAAGAAAAAAGAAGTTTATCATTTATGGTGGCATCCACATAATTTTGGTAAGCATATAGATGCCAATTTTAAGGCTTTAGAAGAGATTTATATGCATTATCAGTATTTACACAAAAAATACAACTTTAGAAGCGTTACAATGTCTAATCTAGCAAAAAACATTGTTTAACAACTAACTAAAGGTAATAGTGAAGTTATTTTTTTTACCCTTTACATAGTAAGTTTCATCTTCTACAGAATTGTATTTATAAATTTTTATATTTAATATATGTTCTGGTGATTTATACAGTTCATCGTATACAATTGGTTTTAAAAAAGCATAATCTATATTAGACAAATCAATTAATTGCAACCCATTAGTCGCTTTTTCTTGTTTGTGTTTTTCTATTTTAAAAGTTCTTCTAGTTGTCTTAGGTTTTTTTCCTTTTAGTAGAAACTTAAGTTTTACATATTTGTCGTTAACATTCTTGTCTCTTAAATATTGTTTTAGTTCATATTTAAGTTTTATGTATTTCGCTAATGTGCTTGCTATGATGTTTTTAGAATCGTATATAATGTGGTTCTCGTAAACGTATTCATGATTAGTCCATCTATTTTTATATTCGTACTCTCCTTTAGAAAAATCATAAATAGTATAGCCATTATCAAAACACCACTGAAAAAGTTTTATTATTGTTGTATGTCCTAGATTAAACCTGTAGTAATCTGTATCGAAAGATGTTACAGCATAAAACATGGTTGTGTTAGATAAAAAACTTAAAGATACACCAATAGGTTTATCGTTATTGGTTATGGTTATTAATAAAGCACACTTTTTTTTAAGCATTTTATAAATTAAATCGTAGTAATACTCCCAAGTTTCTAAAATATCGTTACTTTTTTGTAACTCATTAAAACGCTTAGTTAGTAAGTTTTTAAACCCTTTCATTATAACATCATATTGTGCTTTATCCATGGCTTCATTATAAATATTGTAATGTATATTGAAACAGGTTTCTAATCGTTGAATATTACGTCTAAACTTATATCTTGTATTAGATTTAAATTGCTTTTTTGCAAAAGCATCATAACTTTCAAAATCTTGTAAATCGGTAAGAAAGCCTTTATACTGCTTAACTTTAAAACGTTTTAAGTTGTTATGTTTTAGCTCCTTAAGGTTAAAATAACTAGGAACATCGTAAATTAAAAAAGCACGTCCTTTAAAATCGTTCTCTTGCTTAGCAATTTGATAAGACATACCGTTAGTAATATTCTTTCCTATATTACAATATAAAGGTATATTTAAAGCTTTATAAAAGCTTACATCTTTTATACTATTAAAGTTGTAAATTCTTTTTTTTGCATTAAAATACTTGGACCAAACTGAAACAAATGTCTTGGTTAGAAATGGATTTGGTGTCATAAATAATTAATAGCTAGAAACGAATTTAATACTTATAAAGTAGATAGCCAACAAGAAAAAAACTAAAAAGCACCTATTTATAAAAAATATAATAGTTATATTATACTCATATTTAACCACTTTCCCCTTATTAAATAATTTAGTAATAAGGTTTTTAAAGTACCTTAAGAAGTTTAAATTAATAAATCATTAAAGACTATTACAAATAGATAAAACTTAATACATTTATTAATAAAAAAACGAAGAACGTTTAAATAAGTTCTTCATCGTAATTTTTTGATTTATACTTTAAAAACCCCAATATTTATATGGCTATTAATGAATCTAAGTTGAATTCTAGAATTTGGTTATCACCACCACACATGAGTGGATACGAGCAAGAATTCATTGAAGAAGCATTTAAATTAAATTGGATTGCACCTTTAGGACCTAACGTTAATGGTTTTGAAAACGATATTGAAGTTTACTTAAACCAAAACCGACATGTTACCGCCCTAAGCTCTGGTACAGCTGCTATTCATTTAGCTTTACACATTATTGGTGTAAAAGCTAAAGATGAAGTGATATGCCAAACAAAAACATTTGTAGCTTCGGTAAATCCAGTAAAATATTTAGGTGCTACTCCTATTTTAGTTGATAGCGAAAAAGAAACTTGGAATATATGCCCTAAGCTTCTTGAACAAGCTATAATAGATAGAATTAATAAAGGAAAAAAACCAAAAGCTATTATTGCAATAAATTTATATGGTATGCCTTATAATACAATGCAAATAGAAACCATTTCAAAAAAATATAATATTCCTATTATAGAAGATAGTGCCGAAGCCTTTGGAAGTGAAGTTTATGGAAGAAAATGTGGGACTTTTGGCGATTTTTCAATACTATCATTTAATGGGAATAAAATTATAACAACTTCTGGAGGTGGCGCTTTAATAACATCATCTAAAAAACTTAAAGAAAAAGCCGTTTTCCTAGCAACTCAAGCTAAAGAAGATGGAAATGAATACATCCACAAAACTCTTGGCTACAATTACCGTATGTCTAATATTATTGCTGGAATAGGACGCGGTCAAATGAGAGTTCTTGACAATTATGTGTCGTTAAGAAGAAGAAATTATAAATACTATCAACAAAATCTATGTCATATTAAAGCCATTACATTTTTAAATGAGCCTAAAGGATTTACATCAAACAGATGGTTAACATGTATACTTCTTGATAATGAAAACACAAGAAACAACTTGTTAAAACTTTTAAACGATCATAATATTGAAGCTAGACCATCTTGGAAACCAATGCACCTTCAGCCCTTATATAAAAATGTTCCAACATATCTTAATGGTGTCTCAGAAGAGTTATATAAAAAAGGCTTATGCCTACCAAGCGGCTCTAACCTAACTAAAAACGATTTAAAAAGAATCGTTAATTTAATTAAATCTTACTTTGGAGAAGCTTAAAAACATATTAAGAAAATTATCTAACAGATATGCTTCAAAATGGTTAGTACTCCTCTTTGATTTATGTATTGTAGGACTAACTTTTTTTATAGCCTACATAATTAGATATAATTTTAATTTAGATTTTGATTTTAAATTATTCTTAAAACAAGTTCCTTTTGTTTTAGTTGCAGCAATTATTAGTTTTCTGTCTGTTAACTCTCACAAAGGTGTTGTTCGGTTTACAGGAGTAAACGATGTTGTTAATTTAATTATAGGGATTAACATAATAGCTACAATCCTTATTGTATCTACTTTTTTAAGCCGAAAATTTAATTTTAATAATACGTTTGATATTCCTGGCTCAATAATTTACATTCATCTTTTACTTAATGTATTAATATTAGTTGGTGCTAAATTTGTTGTTAAGTCTATATACAAAAGCATTGTTACAAATATTGAGGAACAAAAGTCTATATTAATTTATGGCGCAGGAACATCTGGTATGATTACTTACGATGCTGTAACAAACGATCCTAAAAGCCATTATAAAATACTAGGATTTATAGACGAAGATGAAGGTAAAATAGGAAAAAAAATTAATCTACTTAACGTTTATAACCCTAAAAGCATTACAAAAGAGTTTATTGAAAAACATCATATCGATGAAATCATTATTTCAATACAAAGCATAAATTCAAACAAATTACTTCAATTAACAAATAGCTTTTTTAACCTAAACCTTAAGGTTAAAATTGTTCCTGCAGTTAAACACTGGATAGATGGCGATTTAAGCATTGGTCAAATAAAAGATATAAATATTGAAGATTTATTAGGTAGAGAACCTATAAATATTGACAACCCTTTACTTATTGAGGAATACACCAACAAAGTTATTTTAGTAACAGGTGCAGCAGGCTCCATAGGTAGTGAGTTGGTTAGAAAACTCACCCATTTTAAGTTTACAAAACTTATTCTTATAGATAATGCCGAATCGGCACTTTATAACATTCAACAAGAGCTTTTACGTAATAATATAAAACATGTAGAAACCATTGTCTCTGATGTAAGAAACAATGTAAGACTTCACATGATTTTTAACACATATAAACCAGATATAGTATTTCATGCAGCAGCCTATAAACACGTTCCTTTAATGGAACAAAACCCATACGAAGCTGTTAGCGTTAATATTAAAGGCACTAAAAACGTTATAAGTAATGCTGTAAAGCATGGCACAGATAAATTTATTCTAATCTCAACAGATAAAGCCGTAAACCCAACAAATGTTATGGGTGCCACAAAACGCATAGCAGAAATGCTAATATGTTGCCAAAAAGAAGCCTCCAACGGTAAAACAAAGTTTATTATCACACGGTTTGGTAATGTTTTAGGTTCCAATGGCTCAGTAATACCTTTATTTAAAAAACAAATTGAAAATGGCGGTCCTTTAACCGTTACACATCGCGATATTATTCGTTATTTTATGACAATTCCTGAAGCTAGCCAATTAGTTTTAGAAGCAGCCGCTATGGGGTTAGGATATGAAATTTTTGTTTTCGACATGGGTAAACCTATTAGAATATTTGACTTAGCTGTTAATATGATAACCCTTTCCGGTTTAAGATACCCAGAAGACATCGATATAAAAATAACAGGGTTAAGACCAGGAGAGAAAATTTTTGAAGAGTTACTTATAGATGGTGAGAACACCAAACCTACATATAACGAAAAAATAATGATAGCAAAATGTAAAGAAATAAAAATTGATAAAGTAAGACAATCTATTTCAGAGCTTTGTGCGCTACACTCTACAACCCAAAATATTGAAATTGTATCTAAAATAAAAGATATTGTGCCAGAATACAATCCTAACAACTCCAAATATGATGTTTTAAACATTAAATAAAAGCTATTAACCAATGAAACTATTTAACCCAAAAAACATTAAACACATAGTAAGTTTATTAACCATTGCTCTACTTACCTCTTGTGCAACAACAAAAGATCTTACTTATTTTCAAGATGAACCTCTATCAGAGTATCATGAAATAGAATTTAATACCGATATATTTTATAAACCTAACGATAAGCTATCTATTATTGTATCATCTATAGATCCACAAGCTTCCAGACCGTTTAATTTACCTATAATTTCTGAAGGACGTTCAGAAATTATAACTCAAGGAAGCTCTAAAATGCAAACCTATTTAGTAGATAGAAACGGTAACATTCAATTTCCTGTTATTGGCGAATTTAAAATTGGAGGACTTAGCAGAACAGAAGCAACTCAACAATTAAAAGAACAACTAAAAGAATATTTAAAAGATCCTATTGTAAACATAAGGATTGTAAACTTTACAGTAACTATACTTGGTGAAGTACGTAACCCAGGAACCTTCGTTTTAGAAGATGAAAAAATTTCGCTTAATGAAGCTTTAGGATACGCAGGAGATCTTACTATACATGGAAGAAGAGATAATGTATTATTGATAAGGGAAAATAATGGTAAAAAAGAATATGCTCAGTTCGATTTAACATCTATTAGTGTTTTAAACTCAATTAGTTATTATTTAGAGCAAGACGATATTATCTATGTTTCACCAAACAAAGCAAAAGTTAGATCGTCCTCCTATAATCAAAATGCTGTTGTAATAATATCTGCAGTAGCAGCTCTTACTAGTATTGTTGGTCTATTTGTAAATTAATTTCTTATGAAAACAAAAACCACCAATCAAAACGAACATTTTCGTGATATAGTAGATCCTTATATTAATAAGTGGAAACTAATAGTTTTTTGCGTTATTGTTGCCATTACACTAGCTTACGTATATTTAAGATACGCCACTTATCAATATAAAGCTAATGCTATAATTCAAATAAAAAACGATAGACAAACCACTAAATTACCAGAACTATCATCCTTACAAAACTACGGCTTATTTAAAAAAGACTTAAACAACGTACTTGATGAAGCAGAAATTATAGCTTCGAAAACACTTATAGAACAAGCCGTAAAAGAGTTGCGATTTAATATTCAATACTACGTAGAAGGGAGAATACAAAAACATGAAGTATATATAAACCCTCCTTTAAATATTAATTTTAGTGCAACCGACTCCATTCTTTTTCAGGTAGATACTATAATGAATGTTAAAATTCAATCTCCCAACAAATTTCTTTTAAAAGGCGCAACACAAAACACTAAATTTTGGGAAACTAACGACCAAAGTACCGAAGAACAAGGTACGGAATACAGTTTTGGCGAAGCAATAGAAACTGGCTTTGGCGAAATAACTATTACACCAAATATTGGACAATATGCTGTGAAAACAGGATCCAACATAACAATTAAAATATCTCCAATTAATAAAATTGTTGGCCATTATAAAGGAAATTTAACGGTTGAAACAAAAGAATACTCCAGCATTATAAAGCTTTCCGTAAATGATAATAATAAAGATAAGGCTGCTCAATTTTTAAGCAAACTTATAGAAGTTTACAATAAAGATGTTGTAAAAGATAAACAAAAAGTTGTTGAAATAACTTCAGAGTTTATAAATAGTAGATTAAAAGTCGTTTCTGAAGAATTAGGAGAAGTCGATTTAACCGCAGAAACTATTCAAAAGAAAAATAGATTAACAGACTTAGCTACACAATCTAATATTTTCCTTCAAAACGAAAGAGAAAACGAAACAAAAATTATTAAAACGACCAATCAAATTCAACTCATTGACTACATGGAAAACTATGTCGATGAAAACAGTTCGACTGGAGATTTACTTCCATCAAATATTGGTATAGAAGATAACTCAATTGCAGAAATAACAAGAAGACATAACGACCTTGTTCTTGAGAGAAATAGGCTATTAGAACACTCTAGTGAAAAAAACCCAACGGTACAAAATCTTACCAATCAAATAAATGAGCTAAAAACCAACCTAGAACAAAATTTAAGTAATATTAGATCTTCTAATAAAATTACATTAAACGCACTTAACGAAAAAGCAAATAAAATTAGTGGCCAAATATACAGTACGCCAACCAAGCAACGTCAGTTTAGAGACACCCAGCGTCAACAAAGTATTAAAGAGTCTCTATACTTATTTTTACTACAAAAACGAGAAGAAGCTGCTATATCGCATGGTATAACATCTCCTAATGCTAAAGTTGTAGACGATGGTAATGCTAGCTCAACACCTGTATCACCAATTAAACCCATTGTTTACCTATCTGCACTAATACTTGGCGCTAGTTTACCTATTGGGCTAATTTATCTATTTCAGTTGTTAGACTCGAAAGTACACACAATAAAAGATGTTAAGAAAGCTATAGATGTTCCTTACTTAGGCGACATTCCAAAATCTAGTAAGAAAAATCAGCTAATATCTAAAGTAGATTATAGCTCAAAAGCTGAAGCTTTTAGAATGATAAGAACAAATCTAGACTTTATGTTACAAGATATAAAAGATAGGGCTAAAATTATATTTGTAACCTCTACCACAAGTCAAGAAGGAAAATCGCACACCTCAATAAATTTAGCTTCTTCACTTTCATTTTCAGATAAAAAAGTCCTGCTTATTGAAACAGATATTAGAGTTCCTAAAGCTACAAATTACTTGAATATTAATAACGATTTAGGAATTACCAATTTTATTGGAAATAAAACACTTACACCTAAAGATGTAACAGTAAAAGTAAAAGATAATGATAACTTAGATGTTATTCCGTCTGGTATTATTCCGCCTAATCCATCCGAATTATTAATGAGTAATCGTGTAGCAGAGTTATTTGATACTGTAAAAAATGAATATGATTATATTATAGTAGATACTGCTGCAGTTGGGTTAGTAACAGATACCTTGTTAATTAGTAAATATGCCGATATGTTTGTATATGTTATTAGAGCAAATTACATAGATAAAAGACAATTACATATAGCACAAACTATGTATAACGAAAAACGTTTACCTAATATGGCTATTTTGTTAAATGGAGTGAATCAGAAAAAAGGAACAAATTATGCTTATGGTTATGGTAAAAAACCTTCTAGTAAAAAAACTTGGTGGAAGTTTTCAAGTTAAACAAGCATTTTTCGGCGTTTCTTTTCTATAGATAGTAATGTTAATTCGCGTCCTGTTTGTCCAGAAACCGAGGTATTCTCCTCTGCTCTGCGTATTAAATATGGCAACACATCTTTTACAGGGCCAAAAGGAACATACTTAGCCACATTGTAACCTAGCTCAGACAAGTTAAAACTTATATGGTCGCTCATACCATACAATTGGCCAAACCACACACGATTATCGTTCTTGGATATTCCTTTTTCTTCCATTAATTCCATAACTAAATAACAACTTTCTTCATTATGGGTTCCTACAAAAACAGAAATTAAATCTATATGATCTAAAATATATTTTGCACTTGTATTAAAATTAACATCGGTTGCTAATTTACTATCACAAATTGGCGAATTATAACCAAGCTCTAAGGCACGGTCATTTTCCTTTTCCATATAAGCGCCTCTTACAATCTTATACCCTAAAAAATAGCCTTCTTTTTTGGCTATGCCATGTTCTTTCTTTAAAAAGGCCATTCGGTCATGGCGATACATTTGCAAGGTATTATAAACAATAGGCTTTTCAGTATTATAGCGCTTCATCATTAAGGTTACAAGATTATCAGCAGCATCTTGCATCCACGTTTCTTCGGCATCAATAAGGATTTCTACATCCTTTTCTTTACTTAAACGACAAACGGTATCGTAACGTCCTACAACACGATTCCATTCGGCTTGTTCTTCGCTCGTAAACGCCTTTCCTTCACCTTTTTTCTGATAAAGATAAAATCGTCCAAACCCAGTTGGTTTAAAAACAACAATAGGCATAGCATCTTTATTTGCTGAAAATTTTATAATTTCAACAATCTTTTGCATGGCGTCATCAAAATGAGCCTCATTGGCTTTACCTTCAACCGAGTAATCCAAAACTGAACACACGCCTTTAGAATACATAGCATCTATTACAGGTAAACAATCTTTCTCGTTTACTCCGCCACAAAAATGATCGAAAACGGTAGCTCTAATTAAACTATCTACAGGAAGTTTAGCCTTAATGGCAAAATGCGTTAACCACTTCCCTATTTTAACAAGTGGTTCATAAGCAATCATTTTAAACAGATAATAAGCTCTGTTTAATTCGGAGTTACTTTTAAGCGCAAAAGCAACTTCGGTATTATCGAAAATACGTTTACTCAATTCCTCAAAAAATTTACTTTGCAAATATAATTAGGAGTTACTGTTTTATTATAAAAAAATACACCTTATTTTCACATCATATTTAACATTAGATATGATTTCAATAAAAACCAATAATTGCGATATACATTTTAACAAGTCTTGTTACACTCATTTAAATAAGTACCTATCTAGTAATAACATCTCTAAAGTGTTTCTTTTGGTTGATGAAAACACTCACAATACATGTTTACCTTATTTTTTAGGACATGTAGAAACAGACTTACCTATAGAAATTATAGAGATTGAATCTGGCGAAGAACATAAAAATATAGAAACGTGTTTAGGTGTTTGGAAGGCGTTAACCGAACTTGATGCCGACAGAAAAAGCCTTATGATAAATCTTGGTGGTGGTGTAATAACTGACATTGGCGGATTTATTGCCTCTACTTATAAACGTGGTATTACCTATATTAATGTTCCAACATCCTTACTAGCTATGGTAGATGCCTCTATTGGTGGGAAAACGGGTGTTGATCTTGGCGGACTTAAAAATCAAATTGGTGTTATTAATTCTGGTGATATGGTTTTAATAGACACTACTTTTTTAAGAAGTCTTCCGGAAAATCAAATGCGATCTGGTATTGCAGAAATGTTAAAACATGGATTAATTCAAGATGAAAAACACTGGAATGCTTTTAAGAAATTGGAAAGCATGACACAAGAAGAGTTTGATACATTAATTTACGAATCTATCCTTATAAAAAAAGCCGTTGTTGAAGAAGATCCTAACGAGTTAGGACTAAGAAAAATACTAAACTTTGGCCATACACTTGGCCATGCTATAGAAACGTATTTTTTAAACAATACCGAAAAAGAAGCCTTATTGCATGGCGAAGCTATTGCCATTGGTATGATTATGGAAAGTTATATTTCTACCAAACAAGAAGAGTTACCTAAAACCGCTGCTATAGATATAAAAGAAACCATTCTTAAACTATTTGGCCATGTTAATATTGGTGACAATGATGTTACTCCTATAATAGATCTTTTAAAATATGATAAAAAGAATGAACACGGAAACATTAATTTTGTGCTATTAGAAAATATTAGTCAACCAAAAATAGATTGCCAAGTAGAGACCTCTTTATTACATGAAGCGTTTCAATTTTACAGCTCATAACAAAAAAAACCATACTTAAATACTGATAATCAAGCAAAAACGAATCATTTTTTTTCGTAACTTTATAAAAATTGCTAAAGAAGATAGAGGCGAATATTAATTTAAATCTTTAGTAATGAAAAGAGTAATCGTAGACTATAAAAAGATCACTCCGGAAATTCTTGAGTTACTAAACCAAAAATTTCCTGATGGCTATAATGATGGCGATGTTATAACGTTTGATGACCATCATAACCACACTATTGAAGCAGTTGAACTTAAAACTGACGCGTGCATTTATCTTGTAAAAATTAGTAGTAAACTACATTATACGTTAACAAACTTCTCTGCAGATGAGTTAGAGGTTAATGATGATGGTCACGTTATTTTAAATTACGATTTACAAGCAGATACTTATGGAGAGGAAGAATAAAAAAACAGGTTGAAAAGTAGCAACCTGTTTTAAATAATATTAAACTATTTTAAGTTATTCTCTATAAATTTGAATAGCACTCGTACCATCATAATCAGTAGTAGATTCACATGGAATTACTTCTCCTGTGCTATAATCTATAATTTCATTTACAGTTCCTGTAAACATTTCAGTGTCAAAATTATATTGGGTTTCTACAGTAAAAATAAATGTAAAATCACGTGAATAATCGTCCCATTCTTCTGTAACTTCATTATAGCAACTAGGTGTTATTGCACTATCTCCAGAAAAATCCATACTTAATTGAGCTCCTTCGAGCGTGTAAGCATTATTACTAAACGCAGAATTTACTTCGCTGCCATCTTCTTGATATCCATCACTTATTATAGTTACCTGATTAAATGTTATAGAACTGGCATTAAATTCAAAACGATATAATGCCGCTTCATCATCATAAGTTCCAAATAGATAGCCGCCGCTTATTTCCATAATCCAATTGCCTGATAAATCTATATTTACCTCTTCAGGATAAACTCTAATAGGAAAACTACCATTAAAACTATTTACTTCATCATTATAAGAGTAGTTTAAAGTAGATTCTATAAATTCATCTTCGCCTACATTGGCATCTTCACTAACATCAATAGTTGCAACTAATTGATTATTCTCGAAACTGATAGCACTTATTGACAGATCATTATGATTGACTGAAAATGAAAATCCGTTAAAGATATTAGAGGTTGCTGGCTCAAAAGTTGGAGTTGATTCATTTGGTCCAACATGTTCTTTCTCTGATAGTGTAAACCAAGTATTTTCATTAATCCATAAAATAGTTTCGTTGATTTTATCTATTAGCTCATTAAGATCATCAAAAGATGTAAAAAATCCAGAAATAATACTGGAAGAATCATTTCTATCGTCAGAATTTAATGTTCTTGCAGCAATATTCAAATCCATTATTTTCTGTTCACCAGAATTAAATGATAACATAGTAGATCCTCTTCCCGTATCAGAAATAATACCATCAATAGCAGCATCTACTCGTTTTAGTTTTCGCGACTCAATCTCTGTCATAAGTTTGCCTGTAGTTACATAAGCTGTAAAAGCTACTGTGGCAAAACCGGCTGCTGCCCATGGTTGACCTAGTGTAATACAACCATATGCTAACCAAACACTTTCGCCAAATGTAAAGATAGACCCACCCATGGCAACGTATAATTGGGTTTCACTCATGCCATTTATAAGGTCATCAATATAATTATCTCGTCCAAATCTAGCATTCTCTAATGGTGCTAAATAATCTGTATTTAATAAATCATTTATTAAATCTTCATTGGCAACATAAAATTTAGCCAATTGCATTTTTTCTAATTCATTTAATTGAGAAATAGCAGCGTTATAATCATTCAATGCTGCAATAGCTTCTTGGTCATGTATACTATTTCCATAAGGAAAATTGTCTCCAAAAGTGGTTAAATTAGTTGTATACTCTACTAATATCTCATCTACTGTTTGGGTCAATTCAGTATCTTCAATAGTGTATTTTACTTTTGTATTAAAATTAGGTATATCTAAAGTGCTTTCGCCAAAAGGAAAATCTTCATCTACTATAAACCCTATTGAGTTTTCGCTAAGTTTCACTAAAGAAATTGACATGTCATCAAGTGTTCCAGTATAGGTGTCTTGAGTAATGTTTTGCTGTAAATTAATCTTAACAAATTGAGAGGTACGTATAACGCCTCCATCTATAATAATTGTTTCTGGGGGATTATCTGAACTATCGTCTGAGCTACAACCTAACAGAGTAATTAATGAAAAAAGTAAGATAAATCGTTTCATAAAATATAGATTTTTCCTACAAATCTATTGAATACAAAGTGTTTAGACAATACTCAATTTGAGTATATTTCATAAAAAACCCCACGTACATAAGTAAATGGGGCTTTATTATTTATAGTATAAAAAATTGCTTACACATTAAACAAGAAATGCATAATATCGCCATCTTTTACAATGTAATTTTTTCCTTCTACACGCATTTTTCCAGCTTCTTTTACTTTAGCTTCGCTACCATAACTTACATAATCGTTATAAGCAATAACTTCGGCACGAATAAACCCTTTTTCGAAATCGGTATGGATTACACCAGCTGCTTGTGGTGCTGAAGCTCCAACGTTTACCGTCCAGGCTCTAACTTCTTTAACACCTGCTGTAAAATAAGTTTGCTGGTTTAAAAGCTTATAAGCTGAACGTATTAATTTAGAAGCTCCTGGTTCTTCTAGTCCTATATCTTGTAAAAACATTTGACGCTCTTCGTAGTCGTCTAGCTCATTAATATCGGCTTCTGTTCCTACGGCTAATACTAAAATTTCAGCATTTTCATCTTTTACTGTGTCTCGTACTTTGTCAACATAAGCATTACCAGACACAGCAGAACCTTCATCTACATTACATACATACATCACAGGTTTATCGGTAATAAACTGTAATGGTTTTACATATTCTTCATAATCTTCGTCACTAAATTCAAGAGCTCTAACAGAAATTCCCGACTCTAAACCGTCTTTAATTTTTATTAAAACAGTTTCTTCTGCTTGTGCTTCTTTATTACCTGTTCTGGCTGCTCGTTTTACTTTATCTAGTTTCTTTTCTGCTGTTTCTAAATCTTTAAGTTGAAGCTCGATATCGATAGTTTCTTTATCACGTATAGGATCAACACTACCATCAACATGTACAACATTATCATTATCAAAACAACGTAATACGTGTAAAATAGCATCGGTTTCACGAATATTAGCTAAAAACTGATTTCCTAAACCTTCACCTTTACTAGCGCCTTTTACCAAACCAGCGATATCTACAATTTCTACTGTAGCAGGAATAACACGTTCTGGGTTTACGAACTCTTCTAGTTTTGATAATCTAGGATCTGGTACATTTACAACACCAACATTAGGTTCTATGGTACAAAATGGAAAGTTTGCACTCTGTGCCTTGGCATTAGATAAACAATTAAATAACGTTGATTTTCCTACATTAGGTAATCCTACAATTCCTGCTTTCATTGTATTAGTATTTTTTAAGGCTGCAAATGTAATTAATTCCTTGCTTAGTATTTAAATGAAATGAAATTGTTTTTTAAGACAACCCGATAATACGTTTAAATTATTCTATACGCTTACCTTCTGTTGAAAACGATAAGCCTTGTTGCCCCATAGTAGAAATCATCACAGCCTCAAATAAAGGATCGTGAGTTGTTTTAGGAACATGCCAATTAAAAATGAAGTTACCTCCTGTACCACCACTTTTATCAGATTCTTTAATAACTATTTCTAAAGTTTCAAGTGGTTTTAGGTACACTGGAAATTCTATATATGAATTAACTAAATCACCATGAGTATCGTAAAAATCGGCTTTGTCGATATAAACTGTATCTGTTGGACTTACATTTCGCATACTTACCGTTGCTGTTAAGTTGTGAGTCCTGTGCTCGGTAAGACTATATATTTGAGAATACACCGAAAGATATGTAGCTCCTGTAACAAATGTAGAATCTGCAAATACTGTTGTTTTTCTGGCTTTCCAATTAATTGATGGCAAAGGATCCTCGGTTTGCTTAGTAGTTTCGTTACATGAAAGCAAACAACATATACATACAACAACGATTAAAGAATATTTCATATAATTAGTTTTACCTAAGCTAAAATAACACTTTTAAACAAAAAAAACCTTAAGTCTATGCTTAAGGTTTTTATAGTGTTAATTTATAATACTATAAGTTTTTAGTCATCTGGATGCATAAATGCTTGTTTACCAAGCAGCACTTCTTCAGTTTCTACATGATCCTCGTCTGGAACACAACAATCTACAGGACATACAGCTGCACATTGTGGCTCTTCATGGAAGCCTTGACATTCGGTACATTTATCCGGGACGATGTAGTAAATCTCATCGCTAATTGGTTCCTGAGCATTGTCAGCATTAACAGCATTGCCATTAGGTAATACCACATCACCTTCTAGACTTGTACCGTCTGAGTAACGCCAATCATCAGCACCTTCATAAATTGCAGTATTAGGACATTCGGGCTCGCAGGCTCCACAATTTATGCATTCATCAGTTATTATTATTGCCATAATAGGGGTTTCTTTTTTATGAGTTTTAGATTACATTAAAATAAAACTCGTGTTCACGTTCATTTTTCTAACTTTGCACAACAAAAATAAAGCCAAAACTATTCATAACCAAACATAGAATGGAATTACAGCAAAGAATTGGTGCTTTCTCTAAATTAGGCGACTTTTTAAGTCAGTTTTCTAATAATAACTTTAAAAAGGAGGATGATATTCCTTTTAATGACTTATTTTTTGATGGGTTTAAACACCAAATTCAATTAGCTGAAGAACATAATGGTTGGTTTACAAAACCAAATATTCAATTTGCACTAAGAGGTTGGAGTGAATTACTTACAGAAGAAAACCTATCTAATTGGTTAAAAAACTATAAGTTAGAGAACATTCAGCCCAAAACAGTGGCAATTGTTATGGCTGGAAACATCCCATTAGTTGGATTTCATGACTTTTTATGTGTTTTAATTAGCGGTCATAACGTGTTGGTTAAACAATCTAGTAACGATAAGCAATTACTCCCCTATTTGGCTAAATACCTAGAACATGTTGCACCCGGCTTTAAAGGTAAAATTAGATTTACTAATGATAAACTAGATAATTTTGATGCGGTAATTGCTACAGGAAGTAATAATACAGCTAGATACTTTGAGTATTATTTTAAGGATAAGCCCGCCATTATTAGAAAAAACAGAAATTCGGTAGCTGTATTAACAGGTGAAGAATCTGAAGCAGACCTTAAAGCATTATCGCAGGATATATTTACTTACTACGGATTAGGCTGCAGAAGTGTTTCCAAATTATTTGTACCTAAAGGTTATGACTTTGACCATTTCTTTAAAGGCATTTACGATTGGCACCCTATCATCAATCAAACAAAATATGCAAATAATTACGATTACAACAAAGCTGTTTATTTAATGAGCGAGTTTGAGATGCTAGAAAATGGATTCCTTATGATTAAAGAAGATAGAAACTACGCTTCTCCTATCGCTACGGTATTTTATGAGTTTTACGACAACTTAGTATCTTTAAAAGCTAAGTTAACTTCCGATAAAGAAAAAATACAGTGCGTGGTAGCTAAAAACTTTTTAAATTCAGAAATAGAATTTGGTAAAACACAACAACCTGAACTACATGATTACGCAGACGATATCGATATCATTGATTTTTTGTTAACAATTTAGCGAATAAATTATTAAATTATTAACAGCTGTCTAAGGAGAATTTTTAAAATTTGTTACAACATAAAAAACCAATTTTAGACTATTAGTATTATTTAAATTTAAACGTACTCTTAGAACTAAAACCAAACAACATATTTAACTAATGAAAAGACACAATTTTAGCGCTGGACCATGTGTTTTGCCTAGAGAAGTTATGGAAAAATCTGCGCAAGCAGTATTAGATTACGACAACGGTTTATCGTTAATAGAAATATCACATCGCAGCAAAGCTTTTGTAGATATTATGGAACAAGCAAGAGCTTTAGCTTTAGAACTTCTAGGTTTAGAAGGAAAAGGCTACAAAGCCTTATTCTTACAAGGTGGTGCTAGTACACAATTTTTAATGGTTGCCTTAAATATGCTCGAAAAAAGAGCAGGATATTTAAATACAGGGACTTGGAGCAGCAAAGCCATTAAAGAAGCTAAAATTTTTGATGATATTTACGAAGTAGCCTCATCAGAAAACGCTGGATTTAATTACATTCCTAAAGGTTACGATATCCCAGAAGAATACGATTACTTTCACTGTACGTCTAACAATACCATTTTTGGAACGCAAATGAAGACCTTTCCAAAATCCCCTATTCCGATGGTATGCGACATGAGTAGCGATATTTTTTCACGCACTTTAGACTTCACAAAATTTGATATCATTTATGCAGGTGCCCAAAAAAATATGGGACCAGCAGGAACAACTTTAGTTGTTGTTAAAGAAGACGTTTTAGGTAAAGTATCACGTAAAATTCCATCTATGATGGATTATAAAACACATATTGGTAAAGGCAGTATGTTTAACACACCTCCTGTTTTTGCTGTTTATACTTCAATGCTTACCCTACAATGGTTAAAAAATAAAGGCGGAATTGCTGCCATTGAAAAAGAGAATGAAAAGAAAGCGCAATTAATGTATTCAGAAATTGATTTGAATCCATTATTTAAAGGCTATGCTGTAAAAGAAGATCGTTCTTTTATGAATGCAACATTTACACTAGAAAACGAAAACCTAAAAGAAACTTTCGATACCATGTGGAAAGAAGCCGGAATAAATGGACTTAACGGCCATAGAAGTGTTGGTGGCTACCGAGCCTCTATGTACAATGCACTTTCGTTAGATAGTGTAAAAGTACTTGTTGAAGTTATGAGTGAATTAGAAAGAAAAGCATAAAACAAAAACCAAAAAATGAAAGTACTAGCAAACGATGGCGTGTCACAAAGTGGAATTGACGCGCTTGAAAAAGCAGGATTTGAAGTTATCACAACAAAAGTAGCTCAAGAGCAATTAATTAATTATATAAACGATAATAATATCGATGCTCTTTTAGTACGCAGTGCTACAAAAGTTAAAAAAGATGTTATCGATGGCTGCCCTAACCTTAAACTAATTGGTCGTGGCGGTGTAGGTATGGATAATATTGACGTAGCCTATGCTAAAGAAAAAGGTATTCATGTTATTAATACGCCTGCAGCATCTTCCCACTCGGTAGCAGAACTTGTTTTTGCTCACCTATTAGGAGTTTCTAGATTTTTGCACAATGCCAATCGTGATATGCCTTTAGAAGGTGACTCAAAATTCAAAGATTTAAAAAAGAGCTATGCCAAAGGTACAGAGCTTAAAGGAAAAACTATTGGAATTATTGGTTTTGGTAGAATAGGACAAGCTGCTGCCAAAGTAGCTATTGGTCTAGGAATGAAAGTAGTTGCTTTCGATCCTTACATTGAAACAGCAGATTTAGAATTAGAGTTTTTTGATGGGCAAAAACTAACTTTCAATATAAAAACAGTAGCTAAAGATGACGTTTTAAAACAATCTGACTTTATTACACTTCACGTGCCAGCTCAAAAAGAGTACGTTATTGGATCTAATGAGTTTAACTCAATGAAGGAAGGTGTTATTCTAGCTAATGCTGCTCGTGGCGGTGTAATTGATGAAGTTGCTTTAGTTAATGCTATAGAATCTGGTAAAGTAGCTCGTGCTGCCTTAGATGTTTTTGAAAAAGAACCATCGCCAGAAGTACAACTACTAATGAATCCATCTCTATCCTTAACACCACATACAGGTGCTGCAACTAATGAAGCTCAAGATAGAATAGGTACAGAACTAGCGTCACAAATAATAGAGTTACTAAAATAATATGTGACCAAATCATTAAAAATGAGTCCTAATAAATACAATTAGGACTTTTTTTGTACCTTGTTGTTCATTCAAATTAATCAATAAATATAAACTTATGTCAGGAATATTAGACTTATTAAACAGCGATGTTGGAAAAACCATTATTAGCGGTGTTTCAGGATCTACAGGAACCGATCAAAGTAAAACAAATAGCGTATTAACTATGGCTTTGCCCGTACTCATGAAAGCCATGGAGCGAAATGCCTCTACAGATGAAGGTGCACAAAACCTTATGGGAGCCATAAATAGTAGTAAACACGATGGTAGCATATTAAATAACCTCAGTGGTTTATTTGGCGGTGGCGTTGATGATGAAGTAAAAAATGATGGCGATAAAATATTAGGCCATATACTAGGAAGTAAAAAAGAAGGCGTTGAACAGGTTATCGGGCAAAAAGCTGGGTTGGACTCTGGTTCAGTAGCTAATATACTTAAAGTTGCCGCACCAATTTTAATGGGCGTTTTAGGTAAACAAGCTCGTCAAAACAATGTAAGTTCGCAAAACGATTTAGGCGGTATGCTTAGTGGATTACTTGGTGGTAATGATACTAAAAACGAACAAAGCTTTTTAGAGTCTATCTTAGATACTGATGGCGATGGTAGTGTTGTTGATGATGTTGCCGGTATGGTTCTTGGCGGAAGCAAGAAAAAAGGTGGTTTAGGTGGTTTACTTGGCGGATTATTTGGAAAGTAACATAGATATTTAGACTAGTAAAACGAGTATTAAAGCCAAACAGATTTGTTTGGCTTTTTTAATTTATCTATTAAAAACATCATTTATTTTTTGTATTTTTATAAGAAAGTAATCGCGTGAAAACATGGCATTTAGCAATAATAGTTTGTGTGTTGCTTATTGGGTGTAAAACATCAAAAACAGTAACCTCTAATCATGACACTAGCCAAACGGTAGAAAATGATACCGTTAGAATATCTAGTGATGAAATTGAATACGAAATTATTATTATTGAACCAGGATTTAATACATGGTTAGTATCTACTGCTAAACCAGAAGGGTTCTACTCGCAATCTTTTTTGGAAAACAGGAATTGGATTTATGTTACAGAATGGAATCAACGTGTGTTACAACCACAACGTTACAATCCTAACCTATACGAAATGCGGATAAACTATCAAAAAAACATCGATTACGGTTACGAACTTAACTATAAGCTCTATAATTACTTCATTTACTTTCAACTAAAGTATAAGCAACAACTAGCAGGGTTTGTTCCAAGGATTTAATGTATATTTGCATAGCTAAAAAAGCTATGGATAAATTTAAAAAACGTTGGGAAATTCAAAAGAATTGGCAACTCCTATTTCCTGCCCTTGGAATATTAGGTATTGTCTATAGTGCATTTAAATTAACGTCTCTTTTTATTGACAAAATATATTTAATTCCCTTTGGCACAATAGCTATCAGCTTTACCTTAATCAAACTAACACTTTGGATTTTTGAAAAACTAAAACACAAATGGGTGCTTGATTATCGTTGGGAAATGATTCGCGTATTTATTGTTTTTGCTATAACAGGGTCTACATCAGCTTATATAGGAAGACCTATTTTACAACTTATAGGAATTACTAAAGAAAACTTAAATCCTATCGTTTATTGGGTGATTTTTATTATAATTGGCCTCATTTTCTATCAGATTCTTTTAGTAAGTTTTGGATGGCTGTTTGGACAATTTAAGTTTTTTTGGGAATTTGAAAAGAAAATGTTACGCCGTTTTGGCTTAAAACGTTTTATAGACTAAGTGCATCAAACCAAACAACATATAGGTTTTAAAATAACTACACTGCTTCTTGTGGTTACATTACTAGTACCCACTATGCAAAAGTTTGCTCATGCTTTTAGTCATCATGAACATGAAGTTTGTTTAGGTACAGATGGCGCGCATATTCATAACTTTGATATGGAATGTGAGTTTTATAAATTTAAAATTAATTCTAGTTTTACATTTACAGCACATTCATACCAAATACTTGAATTTAAGGATAACCATAGTCCTATTTTATCGCAATATTATTTTATAAGCGATTATCAAAAATTACCCTTCTCTCTACGTGGACCTCCTTTGTTTGTCTAGAATTGAATTTTCTAAAGTCACAAACAAATTTTATTAAAAATGATACGATTATTTATAGGCTTATTTATAGCACTAACAGGCTATACATATGGCCAAAATTGTAATAACACCTTTTTAGGAGAAATTAAAGATTTTCATGATAAATCTGCTATAGCATCAGCAACTATTTATATTAAAGAAAAAGATAAATATTTAGTTTCAGATTTTGATGGCAAATTTAAAATAGAAAACCTATGTTCTGGTACCATAACATTAACGATTTCGCATATAGGTTGTGAGACTAAGACAGTCTCATACCAAATTAGCAATCATATTGCTAAAACAGTTTTTCTAGAACATCATTTAGAAGAATTATCAGAGGTTGTTATAAGTTCTAATTTAAAAACAGAAAACACAAGCATAGAACGATCTTTAAATAAAAGTACTTTAGAAAGTTTTACAGACAAGTCTTTAGGAGACGCCTTGAACTCTATTAGTGGAGTATCGTCTTTAAATACTGGAAATACTATTGTAAAACCTATGATTCATGGTTTACATAGTAGTAGATTATTAATTGTAAATAATAATGTACGTATGTTTGACCAGGAATGGGGCGATGAACATGCGCCAAATATTGATATTAATTCCAGTAGTCGAGTTCAAGTTATTAAAGGTGCTAGTTCCTTAAAATATGGTAGTGACGCAATTGGCGGCTTAATTCTTATAAAACCTAAAAAATATGCTGTTAAAGATAGCTTATTTGGAAGTTCTATGTTGTCATTAAATTCTAATGGATTTGGTGGAAACATTAACTCTGAACTTATAAAAACCTTTAAGTCGGGATATTATACTAAAATTCAATCTAGTTACAAACAATTTGGAGATTTTAGAGCTCCAGATTATCACTTGACGAATAGCGGTATTAAAAATTTTAATGCCTCGGCAAGAATTGGGTACAATAGTTTTGAAAAAGGGTTTGATGCTTATTATAGCGTTGTAAATAATGAATTGGCTATTTTGCAATCATCTCATATAGGAAATGTTGATGATTTAGTATTGGCTATAAACAATAAGCAACCTCGAGTGGTTGAAGATTTTTCGTATAATATAAATTATCCAAAACAAAGTATTTTACATCATTTAGGAAAAATTGAAGCTTATAAACGTTTCAAAGCTTTAGGTAAATTATCCATTCAATATGATATACAAATTAATAGACGTAAAGAATTTGATGTAAGACGAGGTGATTTTGCAAATAAACCTGTTATAGATCTTAGACTATTTACAAATACTTTGCAATCTAACTTACATATTGACTTTATAGACAACCTAAAAATTGATACTGGTGTATTAGGCCGTTATCAACAAAACGATGCTATTTCAGGTACTGGTGCTAGTCCTTTAATTCCAGATTATGATAAATACGATGCTAGTATTTATGCCATTGGTAATTATAAATTTAATAACAACTCTGAAATAAGTGCAGGTATGCGTTACGATTTTTCAAGAATTGAAGCTAAGAAGTGGTACTATGAAACCGATTGGCAAGTCACCTACAATTACGATGAGTTGTTTCCAGAATTTGAAACCAATACAATAGATAACTCTAAAATTTTAACATATCCAGAGTTCACCTACCATAATTTGTCAGCCAATTTGGGGTTTTCAAAACAATTTAAAAATGATATGTCATTATTTTTAAATTATGGATTAGCAACAAGAACCCCAAACCCATCAGAGCTGTTTAGTGATGGTTTACACCATAGTGCCGCAAGAATAGAGGTTGGACAGCTAACAATTAATAAAGAAGTGGCACATAAAATTATGGCATCTTTTGAAAGAAAGAATGAGAACTTCGGTTTTGTTATTAGTCCATATTATAAGTATATATATAATTATATTCAACTTATTCCTGTTGGTACTACAACTACAATAAGAGGTGCATTTCCTGTTTGGGAATATGACCAAGTTAATGCGCAAATACTAGGGGTTGATATTGATGTAAACAAAAAAATTAGTAACACGCTAAATTATATTGGTAATATAAGTCTTTTAAAAGGAGATAATCTCTCAGATGACACATCACTTATTCATATGCCTGCAACTAATTTTACAAATAGTATATCTTATTATAATCAAGACTTAAACCAATTATCTATTAGTTTAAAAAATAAAACTGTATTACAACAAAAAAGATATCCTGATTACAATTTTTACACCTTCAACCCTATATTACAAGAAGATGTTTATGTAGACATTAGTTCTACACCATCTACCTATTCTTTATTTAGCTTTAATAGTTCCATGACTTTCAAAGCCTTTAAAGAAGGGCATTTAAAATTAGAGTTCAATATAGAAAACCTATTCAATACATCGTATCGAGAGCATCTAAATAGACTTAGATATTTTGCAGATGAATTGGGGAGAAACTTTAATTTAAAAATAAAAATAAATTATTAAAAACAATAAAACACAAAACCATGAAAGATTTAAAATCTATAAAAACAATTAAAATATTAGCTTTACTTTTAATTTCAAGTTTAACTATAGTAAGTTGCTCGAGTGATGATGATGGAGATCATCATGACCATGATCACGACCATGATCATGAAGAAGAACTAATAACAACTGTAAATTATACTTTAACAGATGGTACAAATACTGTTACATTAACATTTCAAGACTTAGACGGCGAAGGTGGTACCGATGGTGTAACTACTGTTTCAGGATCGTTGGCGGCTAATACAATGTACTCTGGGACTATTGAATTATTGAACGAAACTGAAGATCCTGCAGAAGATATTACAGTAGAAGTTGAAGAAGAAGGTGACGCGCACGAGTTTTTTATTACTTCAACAATAAGTGATATTGTAGTAACAAAAACGGATACTGATGAAAACGGAAACCCTATAGGGATAATATCTACATTAGAAACAGGTGCAGTAGGAACAGGTAGTTTAACTATTGTGTTAAAGCATGAGCCAACTAAACCAAACAATGGTACTGCTACAGGTGCAGGAGGAAGTACAGATGTTCAAGTAACATTCCCTATAGATGTAGAGTAAAAATTCTCTTGTAATACAGTTTAAAATATAAAACACCTCGAAAATTTTCGAGGTGTTTATTTATATGGTTTAATCATCCAAAAAACTTTTGTGTGATAAAACCTTACTTCATTATGAAAACACAAAATATTAAATATCGCATAACATCAATCGATGCTCTTCGTGGATTAGTCATGTTAATTATGTTAGTCGATCATGTTAGAGAACGCGTCTTTTTACACGCTCAAGTATTAGATCCTATGGATATATCAACAACAAATACTGGGCTATTTTTTACAAGATTGTCAGCTCATATATGTGCTCCTGTATTTATTTTTCTTACAGGACTTTCAGCATGGTTATATGAAAACCCTAATAATAAGCCAAAACGCTCGGCTAGGGCTTTTCTTTTTAAAAGAGGGCTTTTTATTATTGTTTTAGAAATTACAATTATCAACTTTTCTTGGTTTGGTTATTATGAAACCCTGTACTTACAAGTTATGTGGGCTATTGGTCTTAGTATGCTCTTTCTTGCAGCTATAATTAAATTACCTAATATATATATAGCACTCATTGGAGGTGTTATTATTTTTGGACATAATGCATTGTCGGGTATCGAGTTTAATAGTAATGATTGGTTTTATAATATTTGGACCATTTTACACGACCGCGGTATGCTAAACACTAATAATTTTGCTAATATTAAAGTTTCATATCCTGTATTGCCATGGCTTGGTTTAATATGCATTGGTTACTTTTCAGGTTCTATTTATAACCAAAATATTAAACCTAATCAAAGATTTAAAATACTTAGAATTGTCTCAATATCTTGCTTAGGTTTATTAGTGATTTTAAGAGGGTTTAATTTTTATGGTGAAACCCTAGCATGGAAAACACAAGATACTATTACAAAAACTATAATGTCTTTTTTAAACTATACTAAATATCCACCATCGTTAGATTTTCTATTATTTACAATGGCTATAGGAACTTACTTATTAGTCATATTTGAAAAATATGAATCAAAAACAACAGACATTCTTAAGACTTTTGGAGGATCTCCCATGTTTTTTTATGTTTTACACCTTTATGTATTATTAGCGTTATACAATATACTTTTAGTCATTTTTGGAAAAAATAAAGGCAACTATTTTGGAGTTGATAACTTATGGCTTGTTTGGCTCATTGCTGTAATATTAAGTTTTTTAATGTACTTGCCTGTAAAAAAGTTTGGTGAATACAAACGAAAAAGTAAATCAAAATGGATTAAATACTTTTAAAGTTTGTAAAAAGTAACGTATTAAAAGTTTATAATAGACCTCTAATCAATGAATGTTGTTTTCTCATTATTTTTAAACACATAAGTATACAACCACATTAAGGTAAAGGTTGGTATAACATCCAACCACGGCAAAGCTTCTTCAATAAAAGAGATTACTGCAGCTATTTTTCCTTGTTTGCCTTTATATAATTTGGTCATAATCCATGCGGAAAGAGGTGCCCAAACAAAATCAAAAGGTGGAAAAACAAAAGAGATATAACCACAAGCATCAAAAAGTAAGCTTAAACCTAGTTTTTTATATTTTGTCATTCATTATAATGTTTTGGTTTATAGATATTGTGACAAAAATCACACCAAACTTAAGACAGCTTTTCACTAATAAGTTTTAAAAATTCATTGCGGGTTTCAATTTTTTCAAATTGCCCTCTAAACCCTGAAGTAGTTGTCACAGAATTTTGTTTTTGTACGCCACGCATCATCATACACATATGCGAAGCTTCTATAACTACGGCAACACCTTGAGGTTTTAAAGTATCGTTTATACAATCTAATATTTGTTCGGTAAGGCGTTCTTGAACTTGTAAGCGTCTTGCAAAAACATCAACAATTCTAGGTATTTTACTTAGGCCTACTATTTTTCCATTTGGGATATAAGCTATATGAGCTTTCCCAAAAAATGGCAACATATGGTGTTCGCATAACGAGTACAACTCGATATCTTTTACGATTACCATCTCGTTGTACGATTCATCAAACATGGCACTACGTAAAATTTCAGCTGCATCTTGATGATACCCTTGTGTTAGAAACTGCATAGCTTTCGAGGCCCGTTCGGGTGTTTTTAATAATCCTTGTCTAGATGTATCTTCTCCTAAATCTTCTATAATATGTTTATAACGATCTTTAACATCGTCGGTTACTTGCATATTATACTCTTCAAAATGTTTATATAACATAAAATATGGGTCTTATAAAGTATAAAAGTAGCTAAAAAAAATGACAGCATAAGTGTTACACGCCTTTATACAAGCAACAATGTTTTAACGTTTACTTAGCACCTAAAATCAAAAAACAAACCTAGTTTTGCGACTAAGTCTGTAACATATGTGTAATACCATAGTCTTTATGGTAATTAATAACTAAACAATCCCAATTAACAATGAGACTGGCAACCGTCTTCATATATTTTTTTATTACCCTTATTAGTGTACAAGCCCAAGAAAAAAAGCATCTTAATATAAAACGCACCACAACACCGCCTAAAATAGATGGTATTATTGATGATAAAGTTTGGCAAAACGCCCAAGAAGCTACTAATTTTATTCAATTTAAACCAGATGTTGGTAATACTTTACCATCACATCAAAAAACAAGTGTAAAAGCCACTTACGATGATCATGCTATCTATTTTGCCGCTTTTTTACATGATAATCCAAAGGACATAATGAAGCAGTTTAACCAAAGAGATAACTTTGGGCAACAAGATTTCTTTGGCATTATACTAAACCCTAATAATGATGCCCAAAACGATACCGAATTCTTTATATTCCCTTCTGGAAACCAAGCCGATGCTGTTGCATCACCCAGTATTGGAGAAGATTTTGGGTGGAATGCTGTATGGGAAAGTGCGGTAAAAATAGGAAGCAACGGTTGGGTTATTGAAGTGAAAATACCATACCGCTGTTTACGTTTTTCAAATAAAGAAGTGCAAACTTGGGGTATACAATTTCATAGACATTTTCGCACCGATAGATCACAATATACCTGGAACCCTATTAATCCCACTAAAGGTAATATAGGTCTTTATCATGGTGTACTTACAGGAATACAAAACATCCAACCTCCTACCCGATTAAGTTTTTACCCTTTTGCCTCTGGCTTATACACAACTCAAGATGGTAAATCTGAAGACAAGTTTACACTAGGTTTAGATTTAAAATATGGTATTAGTGAAAACTTTACGTTAGACGCCACATTAATTCCCGATTTTAGTCAAGCAGGGTTTGATGACGTGCAACTTAATTTAGGGCCTTTTGAGCAGACCTTTGCCGAGCAACGTCAGTTTTTTACTGAAGGAGTCGATCTTTTTAATAAAGGAGGGTTATTTTATTCCAGACGCGTGGGAAGTGCACCAGTAGGAAGGCCTAACTTATCTAACGATGAGGAAATCACCAATTTTCCTTCAAAAGTAAAAGTTCTTAACGCTGTTAAAGTATCTGGACGTACAAAAAATGGTTTAGGTATCGGTTTTTTTAATGCTATTACCGAAAAAACAAACGCAAAAATTAAAAATACGATAACAGGAGAAACCAGAAACGAAGTGGTAGAACCTGTAACAAATTATAACATTTTTGTTGTTGATAAGCAGTTTAACAGCAATTCCTCTGTGAGTTTAATTAATACTAACGTGACTAGAAACGGCCACTTTAGAGACGCTAATGTTACAGGAGTACTTGCAGATATTACTAATAAAAGCAATACTATTAATGCAACTGGACAGCTTAAAATGAGTAATATTAATATGCCAAATGGTACAAGTACAGGATTTAGTTCGGAGTTAGGTGTGCGTAAAATAAACGGTAATTATCGTTATGGTATTTACCACAACCTTGCTAATGATGATTACGATATAAATGATCTAGGCGTTATATTTAGAAACAATTATAATAACTTTTCTGCTGATGTTTCTTACCGTATTTTCGAACCAACTACAACATTTAATACATTTAACGCAAACTTATGGGTAGATTACAGCAGGCTATTAAAACCTAGTACATATACAGGAACTAATATAGGGGCTAGTTTTAATGCTACTAATAAAAAGCTTCACTCCTTTGGCGCTAGTGCCTCTTTTGAACCTGGTAAACAATATGATTATTTTGAGCCTCGTACTGAGGGCTATCATTTTATTTACGAAAATAAGTACAATGTTAATACGTGGATATCATCAAACTACAACAATACCTTTGCCTTAGACACAAGCTTGGGAGCAGCAGGTATTTTAGAAAACAATAGAGATGCCTTTAATTATTGGTATAGCATAAGCCCTAGAATAAAGTTTAGTGAAAAGTTTATTTTAGTGTATAGTTACGAATTTGATAACTACAATGGCGACCGTGGCTTTGTAACCAAACAAGATAACCATATTATTTTTGGACAGCGAGACCGCAGAACTGTAGTAAACAGCCTAAGTGGCAACTACAATTTTAATGCCTTAAATGCCCTTACACTCACGTTTCGTAATTATTGGTCTACCGTTACTTATCACGACAATTTATATACCTTACAAGAAAATGGAAGATTAACACAAGAGGCCGGGCTTACTACAACAGATATACAAAATCCAGATGTAAACTTTAACACATGGAATTTAGATCTCTCCTACACTTGGCAATTTGCGCCAGGGAGTTTACTATCTGCTTTATATCGTAATCAGTTATTCGAAAATTCCAACGAAGCCTCAAAAGCTTACTTTGAGAGTTTAGATACTTTGTTTCAGCAACCTATTCAACATACTTTCTCTTTGAGATTAGTCTATTTTATTGATTTTAACACTATAAAAAACAAGCTTAAAAAGAAAGTCTAATACCGCCATTTAAAATTAAAATAGTATTTTCACAGCAAAGTTATAAGCAGCGTGATTACAGCAAAAAACATTCATAAATACTACGGTGATTTACACGTATTAAACGGTGTTAATTTAAACATAAAAAAAGGAGAAGTTGTTTCTATTGTAGGAGCTTCAGGAGCTGGAAAAACAACCTTATTGCATATTTTGGGCACTTTAGATAAAGCTTCTAAAAAAGAAGACAGCAGCCTTACTATTAATAATACAAATGTGTTTAAGTTAAAAGATAAAGCTTTAGCAAAGTTTCGCAACGAGCATATTGGGTTTATTTTTCAATTTCACCAATTATTACCCGAATTTACGGCTTTAGAAAATGCTTGTTTACCAGCGTTTATAAAAGGAACATCGAAAACAAAAGCCGAAGAACGTGCCATGGAACTCTTAGAGTTTCTTGGGCTAAAACACCGTTGTGACCATAAACCCAACGAGCTTTCTGGCGGAGAACAACAACGTGTAGCTGTTGCTCGAGCTTTAATTAACAATCCCGAAGTTGTTTTTGCCGACGAACCTTCTGGAAACCTTGATAGCGAAAGTGCCGAGAACTTACACAATCTATTCTTTAAACTTCGTGATGAGTTTGGACAAACCATTATTATAGTTACTCATAATGAAGAACTAGCAAACATGGCCGATCGTAAACTAACTATGGTTGATGGTAATATTGTTGATTGATTTATATTTTAATAAAATTATAGAATAATAACAGGTTTCTTTCCTTACATCATATAAAAAACACTACATTTATTTATATGAAGTATGCTATTAGCCTTTGCCTCTTTCTTGCCGTATCTTATTTAACATTTGGGCAAAATACTATTCTTTGGAAAGTATCGGATACCATTAATAAGAAAACCAGCTATGTAGTAGGAACATTTCATCAATTTGGAAATTCTTTCGTCGATGATATACCAGAACTAAAAAATGCCCTGTTAAGCTCAGAACTTGCCATTTTCGAATCTATTGCCAATCCACAAGACACACGTGATATGATGGCAAAAAGAGATAGATCCTTAGATATTGAACAGTATCTTAAAAAAAGAGATTTAAAAAAATTAAAACAAATAAGCGCCAATTGGAAAGTCGATTTATACAAACTTCGTCCTATAGAACTTAGTTGGAAGCTACAACAAGAGTTTCAAAAGATTAAATGCGAAACTGTTAAGCCTACTGATAAATGGGAGCATTTCGACAATTACCTTATTCATATTGCTAAACAAAATAAAATTGCATGTTTAGGTCTTGAAACAGATAGTATGCAATTAGATTTTATTGCGAAAGAACATAATTTTCCTAATTGGGAAGATGAGAAAAAAACGATTCAACTTTTTATAAAAAAATTAAGTCGTAATAAACTTGAAAAAGGCGATTGTTTTTTTACAGAAAGATACCGAAACTTTAATTTAGACTATAAACTAACCGAAGACTGCCCAGACAACATTTTAATAAAACAACGTAACCAAAATTGGATGAAAGTTTTACCTAACCTATTACAAAGTAAAAACTGTTTTGTTGCTTTGGGTTATCTTCATCTTACACGTAATTGTGGAATTATATCTCGATTGCGAGCGTTAGGTTTTGTTGTATCCCCAGTTGAATTATAAGTTGATAAGGAATATGATAATTTTAAACATTAAAAATATTACTTAAAATACTTACATTAGTACCTAATACCAACCTATAAAAATATGCTGCTTATACTCCTATCCTACTGTTACACTCTAGTAATTTTAGGTATTGTAGGTATAGGTGTAAATAAGTTACTAGGCATACAGAAAAGTCATCCTATACAAACCATTGCTCACGGTATATTTGGTGTTATCCTTTTTGGATTGTTTTGGACAATAGTATCTTCTTTAAATATAAGATTTCACCTTACTTTAATTAGTATAGTAATATTACTTGCCATAAAATATAAACAAGAGGTTATCACATTATATCAAAATGCTTTTACTAGTTTTTTTCAGCTGAATACTATTTTTAAAGTACTCTTTTTAATAACGATAATCCTTGTAATTTTAAAATGTTCTGGACCACCAACACTTCCGGATAATGAGTCTTACTATATACAATCTATAAAGTGGTTTACAAACTATGGCATGGTAACTGGCTTAATTAATTTGCATCCATTTTTAGGACAAGCATCGGGTTGGCATGCCCTACAAAGTATTTTTGGATTTGGTTTTGTAACTAATAACCTTAACGATTTAAACGGTTTATTACTTATTTTAATAAACTTATTTGCATTGGAAAAACTCAACTTATATGTAAATAATCAAAATAAACGCTACTATAACCTTGTTGTAGGTTTATGGCCAATTACAAATGTTGTTGGCTTTATGTTTATTGCTTCTCCATCTACCGATTTGCCTATATATACTTTAGGCGTTTTATTACTATATCTTGCTCTATTCTTTGAAGATTTACCTAGTATTGATGTACTTAAATCGATATGGATACTTACTGCTACGTTATGGCTTATAAAAGCTACCACATTCTGGTTTATCATAATTCCTCTAATACTTACTATAAAATTTAGACCACACACTAAAAAAATAATAAAATTTGCGTTGGTATTACTTATCGTAACTACTAGTATTTTAATCGTCAAGAATATAATCATCACTGGAAATCCTATTTACCCATTAACTACAATTAAAACACTAAAAACCTCTTGGGCATTACCAACATCGGTTGAAGGCTATTTGTTTCAATATTTAAAATCCTATGGTTATGGGCTTACGCCAAACACATACAATACTTCAAATAGTCTACAACACATAATACATTGGCTTACCAATAATGGTATAGATAGTATATTAAATCTTATGGCATTAACTACATTCCTTTTAACGCCACTAGTTTATAGGAAATTAAAGCAAAAACAAGCATTAAGCCTGATTTATATTGTAGCGGTAGTACAATTATTTACACTTTTAATAACATCGCCGCAACTTAGGTTTTATCTCGGGTTTGTATTATTTTTCACATGTTTATTAGCGGCAAAACTATTCAAACATAAAAAAGCTATTATAACACTTTTAGTTGTTAGCATTATCTTTACAAGCCTTAGCATGCTACCAGTAACAAAGCAACTACCAATACCCAATAGTTTAAAAAACATTTCATGGAGAACCATCATAATTCCTCATGAAAACACGAATGAAAACCAAATAACTTACAAGAAAATAAAGGAAGGCAATACTGTTTTTTATTCTCCAGCAACTAGTGATTTTTTCTGGGGAACACATAATGCGCCACTACCTGCATTAAATAAACAACAGTTAGATTATTTTAAAAAATACTTCAAAACTATTCCACAACAGCGAACAAACAATTTAAAAGACGGTTTTATCTCTAAAAAAATCATTCCTTAATACTCAATTAAAAAAAGTATTTTAGTCCACTATGAATAAAAACGACCTAAAAACTTTCCTCAACGAAAAAGTTAATCAATACAATAACCCAAAGTTTATTACAACTGACCCTATTCAAGTCCCGCATCAATTCAGTAAAAAAGAAGATATTGAAATAGCCGCATTTCTATCGGCTACTATTGCGTGGGGCAACCGAAAAAGTATTATTAAAAATGCCAAAAGAATGATGGATTTTATGGGGAATTCACCATACGATTTTGTATTAAACCATTCCGAAACTGATTTAGAACAGCTTCAACCTTTTGTACATCGCACATTTAATGGTCAAGATTTTCAAACATTTATAAAAGGATTACAGCATATTTACACCAATCATCAAGGGCTCGAACATGTTTTTAAAACACATGCACAAGAAGATTCGTTACAATTTGCTATTCATAAATTTAAACATACTTTTTTTGAAATAGAACACCAACCACGCACTCAAAAACATATTAGCGACCCTTTTAAAAAGTCGGCAGCCAAACGTATTAATATGTTTTTAAGATGGATGGTTAGAAATGATAATACAGGAGTAGATTTTGGTTTATGGAAGAGTCTATCATCTTCTCAATTATCTTGTCCGTTAGATGTTCATTCAGGAAATGTCGCTAGAAAATTAGGACTTCTTAAAAGAAAACAAAACGATGCTAAAGCTTTATTAGAGCTAGATACAGCACTAAGAAAACTAGACTCCGAAGACCCTGTAAAATATGACTTTGCACTATTTGGCTTAGGTGTTTTCGAAGGGTTTTAAAAACTTCACTTATCTTTACAAAAACTCATTATTATGATACGTTATTCGTTATTGCTTTTAATCACACTCGTAGGTGTAACATCTCATGCACAATCAAGATTAGTACAGATTGATACAGTAGTTACCACATCAAATAACATTACTGTAAATGGGCAACAAATTAATTATACAGCAAAAACAGGCACCCAACCCGTTTGGGATAACAGCGGAGAGCCTATTGCCACGTTATTTTATACCTACTATAAAAGAAATAATGTAAATAAAGCCTCGCAACGTCCATTGATTTTCTCTTTTAATGGCGGACCAGGATCGGCTTCAGTTTGGATGCATATAGCCTATACAGGTCCAAAAGTTTTAAATATTGATGATGAAGGTTATCCGGTACAACCTTACGGAGTTAAAGATAACCCAAATTCTATTTTAGATGTAGCCGATATAGTTTTCATCAACCCTGTAAATACGGGTTACTCACGCATGGTAAAAAATAAAGAAGGAAAATATCCAGATCGTGATAAATTCTTTGGAATAAATGCCGATATCAAGTATTTAGCCGAATGGATGAATACCTTTGTAAGTCGTTATAATCGTTGGGAATCTCCTAAATATATTATTGGTGAAAGTTATGGCGGCACTAGAGTTATGGGGCTTTCTGAAGAATTACAAAACAACCAATGGATGTATTTAAATGGGGTAATTATGGTTTCTCCTGCCGATTATAAGGTTATTTATCGTGGTAATCCAACAGCCTCTGCATTAAACTTACCGTATTATACTGCTGCAGCATGGTACCACAAAGCATTACCTAGCGAATTACAACAAAAAGACTTACTTGATATTTTACCAGAAGTTGAAAATTATAGTATTAATACGTTGTTGCCAGCGTTATCAAAAGGTGGGTTTATTACTCAAGAAGAAAAACAAACCATTGCCAATAAAATGGCCTACTATTCAGGGTTATCAACAAATGATATTCTACAACATAATTTAGATGTTCCGACATCATTTTTCTGGAAAGCTTTATTACGTGATAAAAGTGGACATACCATAGGTAGATTAGATTCTAGATATTTAGGTTTAGATAAAACCGATGCTGGTACATCGCCTGATTACAATGCCGAACTATCGTCGTGGTTACATTCTTTTACTCCAGCAATTAATTATTACATTAAAGAGCAATTAAACTTTAAAACCGATGCTAAATACAACATGTTTGGTAATGTGCATCCATGGGATAGACAAAACGATAATACTAGAGAGCGTTTACGCCAAGCTATGGCGGCTAATCCATATTTAAATGTACTTATTCAATCTGGGTATTACGATGGTGCTACGACTTACTTTAACGCTAAATATACCATGTGGCAAGTAGATCCTAGTGGTAAAATGAAAGATCGTTTTATGTTTAAAGGCTACAGAAGCGGCCATATGATGTATTTAAGACATGACGACCTTATTAAAGCAAACGACGATTTAAGGGCGTTTATTACCAAAACATCATCTACAGGAAAAGCTGCTAAATATTAAATTATAAATCTATTTTATATACAAAAAACAATCACTTAACATAAACAGGTGTCTTATCAATATCAATTAAACTCTTAATATAGGCGCCGTCTATTGAAAGTATAATTGTTTTGTAACCTATTCTTTCTAAAAATTCTTTCTCTTTCAAAAATAATTTACCTTTTTTTCCAAATCTATATGAAAAAGTATATAACGCTATTTTTTTATTTCTTAATTTAATGCTTTGACCATCACTCATTTTTTTAAGGATGACATTTTCAATCATATCTGATTGATCAGAAACATTTAATATGTTATCCTCAGTTAGTTTAGGAAACATTCTATTTGGAGAACATTCTACACCTATTTCTTTTGCCACTTCATTAATAGTTGTTATTTTATTTCCTGTTATTAATAAAACAATTCCAAATTTTTCAAACCTACCATTCAAAGAATCACTTTCAGTAGACAAATAATATACATTTGAGGATTCTATTTTAAGTTTTTTATTTAAATAATTTAAATAGTCCTTTGGTGTATCAAAGTATTTATCATTCTGCCCAAATAAAAAATTGGTAAATAGCAAGGAGAGAATTAAAAGTAGATCCTTAATTAAGAGGTTTTTATTTAAAAGGCACATCATAATAAAAATAATTTCCGGAAATATTTTTAGGGTATACTCCTGCTTTTAATATTATTCCATTTGTTAACTCTAAATCACCAATATCCATACTATCGAAATCTGATAAAGAGTGATCTGGAGAAGATACAGCATTAGAATCAATCCAAACTCTTGCTATTTTGTCATTAAGCGCTTCGATCATTACATTCATTGATTTAGAAACTGGATTATAATTAGCTGTTGTTAATACTCTCTTTTTACAATCTAAAGTGATTGTCGATCTCACAAAACAGAAACCAAATCCATTAGAACAAGTCGTAAATGCTTTAAAAAGAGTAAATGTCACTTCAAACTCCCAAACAGGAACATACCCTGGAGGGCAAATACCAATTGTTTTATTAGTAGTGACAACTTTATCAGTTTTCTTATTATATTGAATCTTTTCATCAACAGAATTATTAGAGCATGATGACAGAAAAAAGACAATAAAAGACAATAAAAGACAATAAAATTAAATTTTTCATAATATATAATTTTATATGTTATTTATTAAACTATGAGTAATATACGATTATAATTTTTAATTACTTCTATTTAAGATTAAACACCTACCATAAAATGTAATAACGGTATAAATTAAAACTTATCGATTAAATGTCTCAATAAAATTATATAGTATTAATTATAAGTAATATCACATAAAAAAGCTGCTAAATATTAAGAATAAAAAACCACGCTCAAGGCGTGGTTTTTTATTTAATTTATTGAAAAAAAGATTAGCCTTTTAACCATGCGTTGCGTAACGCAATTTGTGCATCGGTAGCATTTTCTTTTTCTTTAAGTGTTCTTCCAGTTGTGTAAGATTGCTCTAAAGTTTCTTTTATGGTCACTTCTTTTCCATCTCTTAAAAGAGTCATCTCCATATCGGTTCCTGGTTGCCACATAAATACCTTTTGGAAGATAGTTTGGGCATTTTGCAAGGTTACTTCTTCACCATCTATGGCTTTAATAACATCGTTTGGTTGTACGCCATGCTCGTTCCAAAAACTGTTCTCTTTTACAGCTTCTGTAAAGAAAATAGTACCTGCTTGTGCATTTGCACTAACAATTAAGGTTCCTGCATTTTGAATATAGTTTGTTTTTACTTTGCTTTCCCCCATTTCTAATCCAACTTTTTCAAAAAAGTCGTTGTAATTAATTGGCACATCACCAACTACATGAGTGTTTAAAAAGTTCCCAACTGAAGGGTATGTCATAGCAATTATCTCTTCTAGTATTTTATCGTCTTCAAATGGTTTGTTTTTACCATATTTCATAGAAAGTTCTTTCATTAGCGATAAAATACCACGATTTCCATTACTTTCTTCACGCATTAAAATATCGATACACATACCTATTAAAGCCCCTTTTTGGTACACATTGTAATAGTTACTCGCATAAGGTTCATCTAAAATATTTTCACTCATTATAGTGAAACTCATAGTATCATCTAAACCTCTTGAGGTTTTAATTTTATCCATGATTTTAGTGTAAAAATCATCGTTGCTAACTAAACCTTGGTCTACTTGAAAAAGTGTTGCAAAATATTCGGTTACACCTTCGTACATCCATAAATGCTTAGAGAACGTTGGGTTATTATAATCAAAATAATGCACGTCTTCAGAATGTACACTTAATGGCGTTACAATATGAAAAAATTCATGAGACACTACATCTGTCATACTTGCAGAAAGCGCGTTAAATGGCATAGCTTCTGGCATAACTACTACTGTTGATGTATGATGTTCTAAAGCACCAAATCCTTTAGGTGATTTTTCGTCGCCGCGAGATAAGTATAAATAAATATCGTAACGTGGTGTGCTGTTAATATCGCCTAAATAGGTTTTCTGTGCTTGCATCATTTTATTAATGGTCTCTTTTATCTGAGCAGCCGTATGCGTTTTATTAGGAGAATAAACGCTTAATACAATTTTAATATCACCTACTTGAAATTCTTCAACATCTAGTTTTCCGTACATCATTGGGTTATCTGTAATATCGAAATAACGCGGTGCAAAATAACTTGTAGTAACTGTGTTACCATCGGCAGAAGTGGTTTCTGCTACATTTTGCAATGCTGAAGTTCTAACAAAATCGGCTGGAGATACAACATCTAATTTGTACTGATTGTTTTTAAGCGAATCGAAATACCCTATAAAACCATGTAAGTTTAGTACATAATTATCTGGCTCTATATTTGTCCCTGCTGGTGAAAAAGGTACATCGCCTCCTATGCCTCCTGTTACTTCTTGATCGAAAGTATCATTTGCTAAATAAGTAATAAAATCTAGACTCTTTGCGTTAGCAATAGTCCATGTATTGGTATCGTTTTTTTCAACAGTAAGCTCATTTCCATCATAGTCAAAAGCTTTTAAGTTGTCTATATATTTTCCAAAATCACTTACCGAATATGTTCCTTGAACTACTTTTGGCAAACGGTATGTTACTGTTTCGGCAGTAAATCGTCCTGGATTAATAGTTACGGGCACTTGATCGTTCTCAACCTTAGTTAAATCGATTTTTGAAGCAATTGGTGTGCTTACAGCTAAATCATCGGCAACTTTATTTGAAGAGCCACAAGCGACTAAAAGTGTGCTAATGCTTAAAATAGCAAATGTTTTTTTCATGTTTTACGGTTTTTAATATGTTTAGTTGACGCTCAAAAATATTATGTGTTACATTTATTATCCTTAAGATTTTGTTAAAAGCGTAAATTATTATCTTCGTGAACATGCAGAACAATCTTATTAGTATCCTTACGCCTTTTAAAAACACTACCAAATACCTTCCAGAATGTATAGAATCTATTCTAAAACAAACGTATACAAACTGGGAACTTATTATTGTTGATGATGGCTCTACAGATAATAGTTATGAAGTTGTAAAGGCTTATGCCGAACTCGATAACCGTATAAAATTGTTTAAATCGGATGGCGTTGGTATTATTGAAGCTTTACGATTTGCATTGTCTAAAGCCAACGGAGAGCTTATTACACGCATGGATAGTGACGATATTATGCCAAACTATAAGCTTGAAAAACTTAGAGAAAGTCTAGTAAAACACGGTAAAAGTCATGTCGCATTAGGACTTGTTAGGTATTTTAATGAAACTGGTATAAGTAACGGGTATTTAAAATATGAGAAATGGCTTAATAAACTTACCATGAAAGGACGCAATTTTTCTGAAATTTATAAAGAATGTGTTATTCCTTCCCCTTGTTGGATGGTTTATAAAAGCGACTTATTACACTGTGAAGCATTTAACCCAAATCGCTATCCAGAAGATTATGATTTAACTTTCAGGTTTTATAAATATGGTTTAACATGTATTCCTTGTGATACTATTTTGCATCATTGGCGTGATTATGGTTCTCGTACGTCAAGAACTCACGAACATTACGCTCAAAATTACTTTTTAGATATCAAGCTTAACTATTTTTTAGAAATAGATTACGATAACAAGAGACCTTTAGCCATTTGGGGCGCAGGATTTAAAGGAAAACATATAGCTAAAAGCTTAATTAGCAAAAACATTCCCTTTTTCTGGATTTGTAACAACCCTAATAAAATAAATAAAAAAGTGTACAAGCAACCTATGTTGCCTTTCGAGTATCTTAAGCAGCTAGAAAATCCGCAAAGTATTATAACTGTTGCCAATACAAAGCAACAAACTATAATAAAGACCTATTTTAATGATTTAAAAATGACTGCAATGGACGATTACTTTTTTTTCTGCTAAAAACTAATTTGTTGTTAAAAGGTTTTCAATTTAAGTGTAAACGTTATTTTTGTATTAAACCTAACTGGAATGCAATTTAAACACCCGGAAATTTTATACGCACTTTTTGCTCTTATTATTCCTGTTATTGTTCATTTATTTCAATTACGTAAGTTTAAGAAACAAGCGTTTACCAATGTTGCTTTTCTAAAAAAGGTTAAACTTCAAACTAGAAAAAGTTCTCAATTAAAAAAATGGTTGATTTTATTAAGCCGATTATGCTTGTTAACTGCCATAATTATTGCTTTTGCACAACCATATACGTCTAAGTCTAATGCCTTAAACAAGCCACTGGAAACAGTTATATACCTAGACAATTCCTATAGTATGCAAGCTAAAGGAAAACAAGGTGAATTATTTAAACGTGCTGTACAGGATTTAATTTCTCAAAGTTCTAATTCTAATAATGTGTCTGTTTTTACAAATAATGCCACATTTAAAAACACGACCATAAACGGTGTTAAAAAGGAATTACTTCAATTAGACTACACCAACAATCAACTCAGTTATGAAGCAGCTTACTTAAAAGGTGAAAAGCTATTTAATAATTCTGAAAACAGTATTAAAAACTTCATCTTTATTTCAGACTTTCAGCTGAAAGACGATTTATTTAAACCAAAACCAAATGATAATATTGCGTTTAAAGCGGTACAATTAATTCCAGAATCGACCAATAACTTAATTATAGATTCGCTTTATATTTCTAAAGAAACACCGTCTTTAATTGAATTAACAGCACTTGTAAATAGTAATAATTCTAATGCAGACCTTATTCCTGTATCTCTATTTAATAATAACAAATTAATAGCCAAAACCTCTGTAAACTTAAACGAAGCTAATACTGCTGTTTTCTCTATTAATAAAAGCAATAATTTACAAGGCAAAATTAGTATTGATGATACTAGCCTACAATTTGACAACACGCTTTACTTTAACATTAATACTTCAAAAAAAATTAATGTACTTGCTGTAGCAGAAACAGACAGTAACTTTCTTAAGCGTATTTTTTCTAAAGATGAATTCAACCTTACAATTACTAATTTAGAACGCCTAAACTATAGCGACATAGAATCGCAACATCTTATTATTCTTAATGAAATTGAGAGTCTACCAACACCTTTAATAAATTCGATAAATACCTTTACTCAAAATGGCGGACATGTTATTTTAATTCCAAATAAAACAGGACAATTAGCTACTTATAACAGTCTACTAGCACCTTATGGCACAAAGTTGACTAAGCTATTATCTGCCGAAAAAAGAATTACGACTATAAATTACGATCATCCTACTTTTTTAAATGTATTTAACAATAAAGTAGATAACTTTCAATACCCTAAGGTTAACAGTTTTTATAACGTCACTGGGAATCGTTTTTCTAGTATTCTTAAGTATGAAGACGATAGTCCGTTTTTAGCACAAAATGGTACATTATATCTATTTACATCACCTATAAACCTTCAAAATTCAACATTTCAAAACTCGCCATTAATTGTTCCAACACTTTATAATATAGGTACACAGAGTTTAAAAACACCTCCCTTATATAACAATTTAGATGTTTTAACCACTTTTGATGTTCCTATATCGCTTAATCAAGATGATGTGTTAACATTAGAGTTAAACGATAAAAAATATATTCCGCAACAACAATCGTATGCAAATAAAGTTACACTTACCACAAACAATTACCTAACTTTAGCTGGGGTTTATAATGTTGTACATAATAATAAAACAATACAACAAATTAGTTACAATTCTCTTCGAGAAGAAAGCCAATTAACTTATCAAGATCTAACTGTTTTTGAGGACTTAAAAACGTATAATTCGGTTCCAAAAGTATTAAGCGACATAAAAAGTGAAACCAATATTAACGAGCTATGGAAATGGTTTGTTATTTTTGCCATGGCTTTCGTATTAATAGAAATGCTCTTACTAAAATATCTTAAATGAACGCATTAATTAAATCTGCCACTATAATTGACACTAAAAGTGATTTTCACAATGAAACTGTAGATATTCTTATAGAAAATGGCACTATAAAAAAAATTGGGAAATCGATAAAAAATACTGCGAACTACAAAGAAATAGTATTAAACAATTTACACGTTTCGCAAGGCTGGTTTGATAGTAGTATTTCTTTTGGCGAGCCTGGTTTTGAAGAACGCGAAACTATTAAAAACGGCCTTAAAACAGCAGCTTGCTCAGGGTTTACACATATTGCATTAAATGCAAATACAAACCCTATTATAGACAACGCCTCCAATGTAACATTTCTTAAAGACAAAGCTAACAATAACGCTGTAACCATGTATCCTATTGGTGCTTTAACAAAAGCTAGTAAAGGGAAAGATTTAGCCGAGTTGTTTGATATGAAAAATGCTGGAGCTATTGCCTTTGGTGACTATAAAAGTCCAATTACAAACCCAAATATTTTAAAAATAGCACTACAATATGCACAAGGTTTTAATGGCCTAGTATTGTCATTTCCATTTGAAAAAAACATTGCTGGATTAGGTGTTATGAATGAGAACTTTACAAGTACATCTATTGGTTTAAAAGGGATTCCTAATCTAGCCGAAGATTTACATATTGCTAGAGATTTATTTATTTTGGAATATACCGAAGGTAAACTTCATATACCGACAATATCAACAGAGAAATCTGTTGATTTAATACGTGAAGCCAAAAAGAAAACATTAAACGTGACTTGTAGTGTTGCTATTCATAACTTATTCCTATCAGACGATACGTTGAAAGGTTTCAACACTAACCATAAAGTTATGCCGCCACTAAGAACACAAAAAGATATTGATGCGTTAATAGAAGGTGTTAAAGACGGTACTATAGATATGGTAACATCAGACCACACGCCTATTGATATTGAGCATAAAAAAGTTGAATTTGATCACGCTTTATATGGAACTATAGGTTTAGAGTCGGCATTTGGCGCGCTAAATACATTATTTACTACTAAAAAAACGATAGATGTACTTACAAGAGGTAAGCAACGTTTTAATATTGAAGACTCCAGTATTAATATAGGAAACAAAGCCTGTATAACACTTTTTAATCCTAATGAAAAGTATATTTTTGAACATGATGCTATAGTATCAACATCAAAAAACAGCATTTTCGTTGGCCAAACGTTAAAAGGGCAAGTTTATGGGATTATTTCAAATAATAAAATCGCATTAAAATCGTAATACTGTTATGAACCAATCAACCATCCAAGAAGGAAAAACATTAGCCATAGTAAGTTATTTTACCTTTGTTGGTCTTATTGTTGCTTTTGTTATGAACATGGAAAAGAAAAACCCTTTTACATCTTATCATATGAGGCAAATGTTAGGGTTAATTATTATGCTTATTTGTTCTAATGTTATTGAAAAATATGTTAATAGTTGGTTAGGAACAGCCTGCTGGACTATTACTTTTGTTTGCTGGTTGTTTGGAATATATCATGCCTTTAAAGGAGAAACAAAACCTATTCCTGTTCTTGGAGAAATGTTTCAAGATTGGTTTAGAAATGTTTAATAAAAAAACACCTTAACTTTGAGTTTATTTCATATTACAAGACCTTCAACATTAAAAGAAAAGGCACCATTGCTTATTATGTTTCATGGCTATGGTAGCGATGAAAACGACTTATTTTCCTTTGCTTCAGAACTACCAGACGAATTGTTTATTATTTCGGTAAGAGCACCTTATTCGTTACAACCTTATGGTAACGCTTGGTATGCTATAAATTTTGATGCCGAAAAAGGCAAATGGAGTGACGATGAACAAGCTAAGGAATCGAGAGATTTAATAGCGAGTTTTATTGATGAGGCCTGTAATAAATATCCTGTTAATAAAGATAATGTTACCCTACTTGGGTTTAGTCAAGGTACTATTTTAAGTTATGCTGTTGCTTTAACTTATCCTGAAAAAATAAAACAAGTTATCGCTTTAAGCGGTTACATAAATGCTAATATTATTCCTGAAAATGCTTCAGATAAAAACTATAGTCACTTAGACTTTTATTGTTCACATGGTAGTGTGGACCAAGTTATTCCAGTTGAATGGGCAAGACAATCGCCTAAAATGTTAGACCGTTTACATATTAAACACCAATATTCTGAATTTCCTGTTGGCCACGGTGTTGCCCCAACTAATTTTTACGAGTTTAAAGATTGGTTGAGTGATAAATTACATCTTTAAGATGGTACTTGAATAGGATATAAAAACGACTTTATCAATTCAAATTTAAGTTCTTTTTCTTCGGTAATTTCATAAGAAATAAGTAATTCACCCCAATATTTACCATCAGAAAAATTGGCTATAATCCATTTATGGTTTAATATTCTAATGGCATCAATCATCATTTTGCCATCAGTCATAGGCGCGTAAGGTACAATTGGATGATTATCTCTTTCTGCAAAATTAGTTTCGTAAAGTTGATCTTTTATAAACGGTGCTAAATCACTTATTCTATAGCCTTGATCCTCAAAATACGTCATCGCTGCATCGCTATCTTCTAAAGAAAACTGAGACATGTTAAAAGCTTGTTCTTGTAACTGCTCTATCATCTCTTGGTTTTCTACTAAGTTTTGTTCTAACGTACTTACCTTTTCTTCATAGGTAGAAATCTTACTTTCATATTCTTCTAGTATTTTTTTAGAATTCACATATTGAAATACCACAAACAATAGTGTGAAAATAAACAAGTACATAAAAATTCTTTGCTTCATTATATCTGGATTTTTAAATTATCATAAGCTAACGAGATATGGTCTGGTAAATTTGCCTCTACGTCATCATGAAAACCTAACAAATGACTAATATGTGTTAAATAGGCTTTTTTAGGATTTACCTTTTCTATTAGCTCCATGGCTTCTTCTAAATTAAAATGTGCAGGATGCGGGGTTAATCTTAGGGCATTAACAACTAAAACGTCTACACCATTAAGCTTTTCTAGTTCTTCATTGGCAATAAACTTCATATCGGTTAAATAAGCAAACTTATTAAATCGAAATCCAAGAACATCTATTTTATAATGCGATCCTTTAATAGGGATAACCTCAATATCACCTAAGTTAAAAGGTGCATTTTCTATAGTATTTATGCTAACTCCCGATTTATCTAAATATCCGTTATTACTATCAAAAAGATAATAAAAACGTTGGCTTAATTGCGAAATAACGTGTTCTTGAGCATAAATAGGTATAGAACCTTGACGGTAATAAAATGGGCGTATATCATCAAGTCCAGACGTATGATCGGCATGTTCATGGGTAAAAAGAATACCATCTATTTTATGACATTTAGCTCTTAACATTTGTTGTCTAAAATCTGGGCCACAATCAATAACGTATGTGTAATCGTCCCATTCAATTAACACAGACACGCGAAGTCGTTTATCTTTTGGGTTTTCACTTAAACAAACAGGATGATCGCTACCAATAATAGGAATTCCTTGAGATGTTCCCGTACCTAAAAAAGTTACTTTCAAAGCGTTTGGTTTTAACAACAAAAGTAAGGTTATTTTTTTGTTTCGTATACCTTTTTAATACCTTTGTATTAAAGATTAATCCTGAATTAAACCATGGAGATTACCTTAAAAGGAGATAAAGAATTTGATGATATTCCATCAATAAAATCTAAAGCACTTCGTATAAATTTAAACGAAAACGTTTACGGTACGTTTGCCGAAATTGGTGCTGGACAAGAAACTGTAAGACAATTTTTTAGAGCTGGTGGTGCTTCTGGAACCATAGCAAAAGCCATGTCGGCCTACGATAAAGATTTTAGTGATGCTATTTACGGTATAGAAGACGATAAACGTTATGTTACCGAAGCTAGATTACGTAAAATGTTAAATCATGAGGTTAATCTTATTGAAAAAAGGTTACCACGCGATAAACATCCTAATAAACTATTCTTCTCTTATGCCAACACTGTAGCAACAATAGACTTTGCAAAAAAGTATAAAGGCCATGGTTGGGTAGGTCTTAAATATCAAATAGACCCCGAGCAGGATTATAACGAAATTGTTATTCACATCCGTTTTAAAGAAAACGATGCTAGGTTACAACAAGAAACACTTGGCATTTTAGGCACCAATTTAATTTATGGCGCTTTTTACAAGTATAACGAACCAAGAAAACTACTACGTTATCTTTACGATCATTTAGATAAAGACCAATTAGAGATTGATACCATTAACTTTGCTGGTCCTGTTTTTAAAGATGTAGATAACCGCTTAATGAGTTTACAACTGGTTAAAAACGGTATGACAGATGCCGTTATGTTTGCCCCAGATGGTAACAATGTGCTTCCTGCAGCCGTACTTTATAAAAAGAATATCTTAGCACTAAGAGGTAGTTTTAGACCTGTAACTAAAGTAAATATGGATATGTTTAAGAAATCTTACGACATGTTCATAAAAGAAAATAAAGTAGAAAAAGAACGCACACAAGTTTTATTTGAAATTACCTTATCTAATTTACGTGCCGAAGGAGAAATAGACGAGCAAGATTTTATGGATCGTGCCAAACTACTATGCTCTTTAGGGCAAACCGTTTTAATTTCAAACTTTAAAGAATACTACAAATTAGTTGAATACTTCTCTCAATACACCAAAAACCGTATGGGATTATGTATGGGAGTTAACAATTTAGTCGATATTTTTGATGAAAAATATTACCGCCATTTAAGTGGTGGCATCCTTGAAGCTTTTGGTAAATTATTCTTTAAGGATTTACGTGTGTACTTATATCCTATGCAAAACGAAGATGGTTCGCTTACTAATAGTGAAAACTTAAAAGTACATCCAAGAATGAAAGAATTATATAAATTCTTTAAATATAATGGTAAGGTAGTTGATATTACAGACTACAACCCTAAAAACTTAAGTGTTTTCTCCAGAAAAGTCTTAAAAAAGATTTCCGATGGCGAACAAGACTGGGAAAATATGCTCCCTGAAGGAGTTTCAAAACTCATTAAAGAGAAGAACCTTTTTGGTTTTGAGGCTGAAGAAGTTCTTAGAAAAGAGTAAAAAAAAGCGGCTTAATTGCCGCTTTTTTTTATTCTAAAATTTGGTTTGTGTGCTCTTTGGTTTTTACCTTTTTAATAACATCCTCTATAATACCGTTTTCATCTATTATAAATGTTGTTCTATGAATACCATCGTACTCTTTACCCATAAATTTCTTAGGCCCCCAAACACCATAAGCATTAATTACAGATTTATCTTCATCGGCTAACAAAGGATAAGGAAAATTATATTTATTCTTAAAATTTGTTTGTCTTTTTTGGCTATCGGCACTTACACCTAAAATATCGTATCCATTTTCAGTAAAACGACTATAATTATCACTTAAATTACAAGCTTCGGCAGTACACCCTGGTGTACTAGCCTTAGGATAAAAAAACAACACTAATTTTTTTCCTTTATAATCTGATAATGAAATATTATTACCCTGTTCATCTTTTGCTGTAAAATCTGGAGCTTGATCTCCTGGTTTTAATTCTGTCATAATTCTTAACTTTGGTTTCTGTAAAAATACAACTATGACTAAACAAGAAAAAGTAGATTTTGTTATAAAAACCTTAAAAGACCTCTATCCTACTATCCCTATTCCTTTAGATCATAAAGATCCTTATACCTTACTTATTGCTGTACTAATGTCTGCGCAAAGTACCGATGTTCGTGTTAATCAGATTACGCCTTTGCTTTTTGAGAAAGCCGATAACCCTTATGATATGGTTAAACTTACTGTAGATGATATTAGAGAAATTATTAAACCGGTAGGGTTGTCACCTATGAAAAGTAAAGGTATTCATGGACTTTCTAAAATACTTATTGAAAAGCATGATGGCAAGGTACCTAAAACCTACGAAGAGTTAGAAGAACTCCCCGCTGTTGGGCATAAAACTGCTGCGGTTGTACTATCGCAAGCCTTTGGTATTCCTGCTTTTCCTGTAGATACGCATATTCACAGACTTATGTACCGTTGGGGATTAAGTAATGGTAAAAATGTGGTTCAAACCGAAAAAGATGCTAAGCGGTTATTTCCTAAAGAACTTTGGAACGATTTACATTTACAAATTATTTGGTATGGTCGAGAATATTCGCCTGCCAGAGGTTGGAATTTAGATAACGATATTATCACAAAAACTATTGGACGTAAATCTGTTATTAATGATTATATGAAAACAAAAAAGTCCTGATGACTAATCAGGACTTTCAAAGTTTAGTTTAGAAGCGCTTCAAACTTCATTTTATTACAATTTATAACACTTAAAGCCTTCGAATAATCTAGGAGAAATTTTATGGTTTCATCCTTAGGGTTCAATTTAACTTCTTTTTGAGGATTTTTTTTTGAGTAAAGTTTTGCCATTTAATATTTATTATGGGTTAATTACTTTACTTAACGAAGCTATTAATATTTTATTGTTTAATTAGTTAAAATAATATTATGCTTATCTATAATTTTTCTCATATTAATTAAAGCATAACGCATTCTACCTAATGCTGTATTAATACTAACACCTGTTTTTTCAGATATTTCTTTAAAACTCATATCGTTATACATACGCATAACCAAAACTTGTTTTTGGTCGTTTGGAAGTTCATTTATTAAACGCCTAACATCGCTTTCTACTTGACTTTTTATTATTTTCTTTTCGGCATCTAATGTGTTATCACTTAACACCGAAAAAATATTAAAATCACCAGTATTATTAAACTTTGGCATTCTATTGCTTTTTCTAAAATGATCGATTACCAAATTATGAGCAATGCGCATAACCCAAGGTAAAAACTTACCCTCTTCGTTATACTTTCCTTTTTTAATCGTTTTTATAACTTTTATAAAAGTGTCTTGAAAAATATCATTTGCAATATCATGATTGTATATTTTAGAAAATATAAAACCATAAATACGCTCTTTATGTCTTAGTATTAATTGCTCTAGTGATGATTCATCACCATTTATGTAGTTTTTTATAAGAGTAGCATCTGTGATAAGTTCTTTTTCCATAATCATTACTTTTTCAACACACTTATACTATAAATAGATGTGTTTGTTGGGGTTAAGATTTAAAAAAGTAAAATTATGCTATAGGCTACTGCAGTGATTTTTAGGTTAATATGTCCAAATATAACAACAATAATTTTTAATATGCAAAAAAAAGACGCTATTTTAACATTTATGATACCCGAAATAGACTTCAAATCCTGAAAATCAAATTGTATCTTTGTAAAATTATTTTACAATAAAGTATGGCAACAGATATTTCAAAAGTTAATCCAAAAACAAACATTATTATAAAAGGAGCTAAACTCCACAACTTAAAAAATATAGATGTTGTTATACCAAGAAATAAGCTGGTTGTTATTACAGGGCTTTCTGGTTCGGGAAAGTCTAGTCTAGCTTTCGATACATTATATGCCGAAGGACAACGACGCTATGTTGAAAGCTTATCTAGCTACGCCAGACAATTTTTAGGACGATTAAACAAGCCTAAAGTAGATTACATTAAAGGTATTGCTCCCGCCATTGCTATCGAGCAAAAAGTAAACTCTACCAACCCAAGATCGACCGTTGGAACAACTACCGAGATTTACGATTATCTAAAACTCCTTTACGCTAGAATTGGTAAAACCTACTCACCTATTTCTGGAAACGAAGTGAAAAAAGATACCGTTTCCGATGTGCTTCAATTTATTAAAACTTTTAATGAACGTGAAAAACTACTACTCTTAGCTCCTATTCATTTAGAAGAAGGAAGAGCTATGGCTGATAAGTTAAAAGTCTTACAGCAACAAGGTTATGCTAGAATAAAAACGCAAGGAGAGGTTAAACGTCTTGATAATGTTTCTGCAGAAAATGTTGACGATAATAGTTTTTTAGTGATTGATAGAATTATTACAAAACATGATGAAGATTTTTATAACAGACTAGCAGATGCTATAGAAACCGCTTTTTTTGAAGGTAAAGGAACTTGCATTATAGAATCTTTAGCTGATGGTAATCAACGTCAATTTAGTAACAAGTTTGAATTAGATGGCATAGATTTTTTAGAGCCTAATGTACATTTATTCAGTTTCAATAATCCTTATGGTGCTTGCCCAAAATGCGAAGGTTATGGCGATATTATTGGTATAGATGAAGATTTAGTGATCCCAAACACCGCATTATCCATTTATGAAAATGCCATTTTCCCATGGCGAGGTGAAAGTATGAGCTGGTATAGAGATGAGCTAGTAAACAATTCACATAAATTCGATTTTCCAATTCATAAACCCTATTTCAAATTAACAGAAGACCAGAAACAACTTATTTGGAATGGAAACAAATATTTTGAAGGACTTAACAGCTTTTTTGAAGAACTTGAGGCCAAAGCTTATAAAATTCAAAACCGTGTCATGCTTTCAAGATATCGTGGTAAAACAACCTGTAAAGCATGTAATGGACGTAGACTTCGTAAAGAAGCTAATTATGTAAAAATAAACGGTAAAAGTATTACGGATTTAGTGGAAATGTCATTAGATCAACTTACCAAATTCTTCAAGAAATTAGAGTTAAGTAAACATGATAACGATATTGCTGAGCGCTTATTAACAGAGATAAATAACAGGCTTTCTTATCTAGAAAAAGTTGGTTTAAACTATTTAACATTAAACAGAAAATCCAATACACTATCTGGCGGCGAAAGTCAGCGTATAAATTTAGCAACCTCTTTAGGCAGCAGTTTGGTTGGGTCGATGTATATTCTTGATGAACCTAGTATAGGGCTACACCCAAAAGATACCGAAAACCTAATAGAAGTTTTAAAATCGCTACGCGATTTAGGAAACACTGTAATTGTTGTTGAACATGATAAGGATATCATGCAAGCAGCAGATGAAATTATAGATATTGGTCCAGAAGCAGGAACATTTGGTGGTGAAGTAGTTGCTGTTGGCGATTACAACACTATTTTAAAATCAGACTCATTAACTGCAGGCTATTTAAATGGTTCTTTAACTATAGAGCCTTCTACAAAACCAAGAACATCAAAATATCATATTGATATTTTAGGCGCTCGAGAAAACAATTTAAAAAATATAGATGTTACTTTTCCTTTAAACATGCTTACCGTAATTACTGGAGTTTCAGGAAGTGGAAAAAGTACATTAGTAAAAAAGATTTTGTTTCCTGCTTTACAAAAACAACTTACTGATTTTAGCGATAAACCAGGACAATTTTCAAGTATTGAAGGAAATTTTAGTAACATAAAACACATTGAGTTTGTCGATCAAAACCCCATTGGTCGCTCCTCTCGTTCTAACCCGGTTACTTATATTAAAGCTTACGATGATATTAGAGCGCTTTTTGCTAATCAAAAATTAAGCGCCATAAGAAACTTCAAAGCGAAACATTTTTCATTTAATGTTGATGGTGGGCGATGCGAAACTTGTAAAGGCGAAGGCCAAGTTACCATTGAAATGCAGTTTATGGCCGATGTTCATTTAACGTGTGAAACCTGTGGTGGTAAACGATTCAAAAAAGAAGTGCTTGAAGTTACTTTCATGGATAAATCTATAGACGATGTGTTAAATATGACTATAGATGATGCTATTGCATTTTTTGAATTACACAAGCAAGGTAAAATAACTAACAAACTTCAACCACTTCAAGATGTTGGTTTAGGTTACGTTACCTTAGGACAAAGCTCCTCTACGCTTTCTGGAGGTGAGGCGCAACGTATTAAATTAGCATCTTTCTTAGGCAAAGGAAGCAAAAGCGACAATACTCTTTTTATTTTTGACGAACCAACAACAGGACTTCATTTTCACGACATAAAAAAGCTTTTAAAATCGTTTAATGCACTTATCGATAAAGGACATTCTATCATTGTAATAGAACATAATTTAGAGCTTATTAAATGCGCCGATTACATTATAGATCTTGGGCCAAGTGGCGGTAATAAAGGCGGTGAACTTGTAGCACAAGGTACGCCTCATGATATCGTTTCGAATTCCAAATCCTTAACGGGAGTATACTTAAAACAAGAACTTAGTAATACATAAAAGCAAAAAAACCTAAAAACATAGTAATAGGTATTAATAATGTAAAAAAGAAAAAAACAATAAAACTACTTTTTAGAAAGCTTAAAAACCACCCTTGTTCATAAAAGCGCTTTACAGCAATAAAGAAATAGATAAAGGTAGATAATATAATTAATCCCGTTAGCCAATCAGGAAAATTCCCCCATATAAAATTACATAGTAATAAAACACTAAATACCGTAAATAAATAAGCGAAAAAGTAGAAACTAAATACTAAATGATACGCATAAGTACCTTTTCTGTAATAAAATAATTTTAGTAGCAAGGCAAAAATTGGCAATAAAAAAAACATGGCAATAGGAATCGTATCGTAAAAACGCTTTAAAATAGAGCCGCCACTTTTACTTTTATAAAACTTAAGTGCTTGCTCATAAAATTTTCGCTTCAAGTAACTTGCATCCTTTTCAAGTCCCATTTCCTTATAAATGGTTTTATCTGAAGCGCCTACGTTTATTAAAGAGTCAATCCTTCTTTGATTAAACCCTGAATTAAATATAGACTCCGAGTTATTTTTGGTTTTTATTATAGAATCTAATTCCTGTGTCTCTTGCTCTGTTAATCCTAGAACTTCTTTATTATCTGTATAAGGCTTCATATAGTTTTTTACCTGAACAGAATCTAACGGATTTTGAGATATGGAGTCTACGACTTTTTTCGCATGTTCAAAGTTCTTTTTTATAGATGTATCTATATCTCTTGCTTGTTGATTGGCCACAAAAGAAAACAGAAAGAAAAACACCACCGAAATAAACAAATACATTTGCGCTGGATGTAGATATAATAAACGCTTACCACCAATAAATCGTTTAGCCAAATAACCTGGTTTTAACATTAATGGGATAAAACTTTTAAAAAATCTAGCGTCTACCGAGAAGTAATTACTTATGGTATTGTTAAACAAAATACCAAGAGTGAGTTTATCTTTTGATTTTTGGCCACAATACGGGCAATATGCATAGGATTCATAAAACTGTTGCTCACAATTGGAGCAAGATTTCAAATTGGTTGGCATAATTAAGACACTAAAAAAATAATAGCTTAAAATTAATCATTTTTTTATGTTAAGCTCACAAAATACATCATAATCTCACCTTTACCTTTGACCTGTACCTTGCCTCTACTTTCAAATACAAAATCTGGATCGTCTTTTAGATAATTATACGTCACTTCTGAAATGTTCACTTTTCCAACTTCACCATTGCTCTCTATTCTTGAAGCCGTGTTTACGGTATCTCCCCAAATATCGTACTGAAATTTCTTCACGCCAACAATACCAGCCACCACTGGACCAGTATGTACACCAACACGCATTTCAAAAGTGGTCGAGCCCAATTTTTCCTGCTCTCTTTTATGTTTTAGCATAAAGTCTTGCATCTCCAAAGCTGCTTTTACCACGTCCTTTGGTTCTGATTTTCTAGGGGTGTGAAGACCGCCAGCAGCCATATAGGCATCACCAATGGTCTTTATCTTCTCTACACCGTAATTTTCCGTAATGGCATCAAAGGCTTTAAAACAGGTATTGACTTCATTGACCAGTTCTTTGGCGGTAAGGCGCTCTGCCGTTTGGGTGAAAGATTGAAAGTCTGTAAAGATTACACTTACCTCATCAAAATCCTTGGCTTCACTTTCCCCCTTTTCTTTGAGCTCTTCGGCAACTTCGGCTGGAAGGATATTGAGCAATAGGTTTTCGCTGCGATCTTTTTCTTTTTCGATAATAGCTTTGGCTTTTTTGGTATAACGCCAACGACCAAATAATCCACCAGATATAAGCAAAAAGAAAAGTCCAGCTGCAATAGCAATATTTTTATTTTTGTCTTTTTTTCTCACTTCAACCTGATGCGCCATTTCAGTTTTAAGTTTATCAGCTTCATGTTCTAGGCTATCGGCAAGCTGTTCTTTATCGAACTCTACTTTTTGAATTTTCTTGGCCATATCGATAGAGTTCAAACTATCTCTTAAGGCAATCATTTTTTCGTAACTTTCTAGAGCTTTACTAGCATTGCCTATTTTTTTATGAGCATAATATAAATGGTGATGAAAATTCTGTTCTAAGTTCAAATCATTCATTTCTTTGGCCAATGGTATTAATTCCTCATAAGCTGTAACGGCATTCTTAAAGTCATCTTTTGCACTAAAATTTCTTGCAAGAGTGGACTTTGCCGTTATCAATGCACGTTTATTGTTGAGCTTTTCGGAAATGGCTATACTACGCTTGATGTATTCTTCAACTTTGGAATACTCTTTCAAACTTGTATGAGCTTCGGCTATGACGATTAATGAATTAGCAATTCCTTTTTCGTCATTCATCTTTTCCTGGATAGCTAAAGCCCGTTTGTAATTTCGCAAAGCACCTTTAAAATCGTTTTGATAATTTTTAATAAGTCCGATATTGGTTAATGATTTGGTCTTTCCAAGCTCATCACCTATTTCCTCTTGGATTTCGAGGGCACTTTGACAGTATTCCAAGGCTTTTTCATGATCACCTATTATGGTATTGACACGACCAATATTCTTAAGAGATTCGGCTATCCATTCTTTATCATTTATGCTTTCACTTAATTTCAGGACGTTAAAGAAATGATTCAAAGCCGTATCAAAATCGCCTTGTATACCTTTAGAAATACCTTGTGAATTTAATCCTTTTATTTGGTGGATGACCTTGCCATTTTTCAATCCATAGTCAATTATCTGCTGCGCTAACACATACGCAGAATCGGGTTGATTGAAAAGAAATCCCTGAGTAAGATATCCATCCAAAGCATTGTATCTGATAGAATCATGTTTGGTTTGATCGTTCCAAACCGTCCAGAGGGAATCCATTTGGGTTTGAGAAACTATTGAAAATGAGGTTAAGGTTAGGGCAATACAAATTATTGACTTTCTCATTATTTGGTTGGTTAATAGCCCTATAAATGTACAAAAGAAAGCATAGATTACCTCATTTTTAGAGCTTTAAGGTGTTTTTCCTTTCTAAAAGATTTATAGCGTCTACAAAAATTAGTGTGATATTGATGATTTTCGATGAAGTTGATTTGAATTTTATTCCATTCTTCTCGCGATAGATCAGTATTATAATATTTTAGTTCCTGATATAATAATTCACTAACCGAAAAGAAATGTTTTGTCCCTAAGTACTCCAAATCGGCATCAGCTAGGATTTCTTCTAAATGCGTCTTTGGTTGTTGTGGGATTTTTGTAGCCATGATCATTCCGCAAATGGCTTCAATGTCTTCTTTTGAAATTTCAAACTTGGGCAATTCTTTTCTTACAATTTCACAACCTATTTTCTCATGCTCAATATGGGTTTGAATAAAGCCAATATCATGATATAAGGCAGCTATTTTCAATAAAAACAAATCATGACCAGTAACTCCTTCCTTTGAAGCAATGTAAATCACTTTTTCAAGAACGTATTTGGTATGCGCAACACTATGGTAGGTTAGATAATTGGGTAGGGTATTTAACAATTTTCTTAAGACATGTAATTTTATGGTGCTGAAAGAAGCTCTCATCAATGCCCGCTTTTTTTACTTAAAATCCCACCACCAACCTCTCTAATGTTTTGTACAAACATAAATGCTTTGGGGTCTCTTTCTGCAATGGCTTTTTTGATTTTATGCACTTCCAATCTGGTAACAACCGTAACAATTATATCACAATCGGCTTTTATTCCGAAAGAGCCAGGAAGGTTCCCCCTTTCTCCTTTATATACGGTGATGGGCTTGTCAAATTCATTGACTACCATGGATTTAATCATTTCAGAATTGGGAGAAATAATGGTCAAGGAAATCAGTTTTTCAAAGCCATCAACTACATAATCAGATATTTTAATAGCTGTAAAGAAAGTGACTATAGAATACATTGCTTTTTCAATACCTAGAAAAAAGGCGATGATTAAAAATATTGTTGTGTTTATAGCCATTATAATCTCTGAGGTTGATAGTCCAAATTGTTTATTGGTATATTCGGCAATCACCTCCAATCCATCGATTACGCCTCCGCTTCTTATAACAAAACCTATACCCAGCCCTACAAAAACACCTCCAAACACAGCTACTAAAAAATGATCTTTGGTTACTTCTGGGACTGGTAAAATTATCAATGCTATACCTAAAAATATTAAAGATAATAACGCATGTGCTGCAAAATTTTTCCCTATTTTTTTGTATCCAATAATTACAAAAGGAATGTTGAGTAATAACAATGGTAACCATACATCTATATGGTAAAATTCATGTAGTAAAATAGATATTCCCAATAGTCCTCCATCTAAAAAGTGATTGGGAATCATAAACCCTTTTATGGCGACTACAGCGCAGATAACTCCTAAAAGTTTTAATATTAAGGATTTTAATGATAAGATTGATCGTAAATCAAGTGTTTCTGATATTGTTCTATTCATTTTATTTTAGTTGGTTTAAGTTAAAGCACCCTCTAAAATACTGTTTTTAAATAAGTTGAATTCAAAATGTTAATGTTTTACAATTTTATGTTGAAAAGTTTGATTTGAGTTGGATACAACCTTAACAAAATAAATAGAGGCTTCTAGTGATGAAACATCTACCTCATATTCATTTTCAAAGCTCCCTTTAAAATGTTTTACTACACGTCCGTTTAAATCGGAGATAAAGACACTTTTAATTATAAGGTTATTATTTTTATGTGTATTTTTTATGTAAAGCTTTTTTCCTACTGGATTAGGATAGATTGCTATGTTTTTTTTAAAAGACGTATTACCATCTTCTATTGTTAAAGTTTCAAAAATAATATCGTTAGCCTCATCTAAAATATCTGTACCATTAGTATCTACAACTTGAGTTTTATCTCCACTACTATAATCATGTATTATTGAAACAGTTTGCGAAGCATCTAAAACAATAAAATCTATAGTATAAACGGTTATTGTTCCTGTTAGAAAGGGGCTAAAGTCGCCTCCACTAAATTCTATAACTCCTGGTACTGTAGTTTCATCAAAATTAAAATCAAAATTATATACAGGTGTCAAGGAAACAAATTGTAGTACAGCTGGGTTGTACAATAATTTTGTGGTTAAACCAGCATAAACGGTTCCTCCAGCAATAGCTTGCATAGTATATGTAATGGTTTGTCCATTAGTAAAAGGCGGCATTACATTTACACTTGCTAATAAATCGACAGAACCATTGGGATCAATATGTATATCATTAGTTTGTCCTAAAACAGAATTCCCTAATGTGTCGGATACTTTTGTTCTAGTGGTTCCTTCTAAATCATGGGTTATTGAAACCGTTTGTGAAGCATCTAAAACAGTAAACTCAACAGTAAAAGCTGTAATTGTTCCTGTTAAAAATGGACTTCCTAAATCACCTCCCGAAAAACTAATTATTCCTAGTTGAGAGATATCATCTGTTTGAAAATCGAAATTATATACTTGAGAAATTGAATTGACTTGTAATACAGATGGATCATAATTTAAAACAACTGTTAAGCCTGCGTAAATCGAACTACCCGCTACAGCTTCTAATGTATAATTAAAGGTTTGCCCATTGGTAAATGGAGCATCTTCATCTATTTCTGCAATTAAGTCTACAGTTTGAGAGTAACTTACAAAACTAATTAATAGGCATATTATTAGGTTAAATACCTTTTTGTGTTGGAACAGATTAATTTTCATAATTATAGTTTCATTTAAAAAATCTACTTTTTGTTAGAAAAAGTATGTTGAATTCTATAGTAAAAAGGGAAACTATTTAAAGTTGAGTTACTACTCTACTTTAATGCTATTAATCTTGTTACTAATTTAAGCTTATTTAAAATTGATAAAGTACATTTTAATACTTTTTCGGTTAAATGCTTTTTTATACGATAAAAACTTCTCTATACAAAAACCGGGTAAATAAACACTTTCAAAACACTGTAAAACAACATATTAAATATTATCGTTGTTTTTTGGCATGCTGTTTGATTCTTTACTAGTGAATCACAAATTCTATTATTATGAAAAAATTAATTCACTTATTTACAGTTTTGCTATTAACAGGGGTTACTGTTAATGCAACCACGAGTTTAAACGAAAACAATGCTAAAGCTACAAACTTTAGAGGCTATGGTAATTCTTTCATATTTGTAGAAGGTGGTATTGAGTTTTCGATTTTCCCAGATGGACAATTTGATTTTTACATGCCGCAATATGGTCCAAATGTAAATGTAGCCATAAACACACCTGGATTAAATATTAGTTTTAATTCTGGATATAACTATAATGGTTATGTACAGTACGATGAATTTGGCGCCGTAATTCAAATAGAACATATTCCTATTTATTATGATTATTATGGTCGTATAAGCCGTGTAGGAAACATTTATATAAACTATAATGGTTTTGGTTATGTATCTCGTGTAGGTGGATTATATGTTCATTATAGAAATCGTGTATTTACACATTATACAGGATTTATAAATAGATACAACAGAAGTTATGTTTATAGACCTTGGCATAGATTTTATGTGGCTCCACCGGTAGCACATTGTGTTGTTTACAATAGACCTTATAGAAATCACTATAGACCAACACGTCAAAGGTTTACAACTCCTTATAGAAATAATTATAGACCAAGAACTGCAGTTGCTAATAGACGTGGAACAACAATAACGAGAAACAGAGCATCGGCTACGAGACATCGTGTTGCTAACAACAGAACAAGACAAGACAACAATGCTACAGTTAGATCTCGTAATAATGTAACTAGAAATCGTTCTGCAAGATTGGCTGATAGAATTACTACACGATCAAGCAAATCAAGAGTTATCTCTAGGAAAGCAACTAAATCTAGAGTTAAAAATTCTAATAAAAATGTGACAAAATCAAGACAACGTGTGTCTAATAATATAAAAGGTAGAAATAATTCTAAAATACGAAAACCAAATCGTGTAAATACACGTAAGTATAATACAAGGTCTCAAAATAAAAGACTAGTTGCCTCTAACAGTAATAAAAATAGAGGTAGAAGATAATAAGATTTTTGGTTGGTTAGTTGGAAAGTCCTGCGATAAGTTTGCCTCAAAGCAACATCGTGGGATTTTCCCTTTTTTAACGCTTTATAATTCGGTTTATAAGCACTGTAATATCGTCTGATAGATTTAAAGTATACACAACAACCCCATAAAAACAACTAATTAATGCACTTTTAATTAGGATACTAACAGCTGGATGCCATGCAAAATCCCAATAGTAAAAAACACCCAAACTAACCAATATCAAAACCAATACTTTACCGGTATTTACGGTAAAAGGCATTATTTTAAATTTACTATAAACAAACCATATTTTAATAACGTTGTAAATAACAAAAGCAATTAACGATGCAAAAGCGGCTCCATTAATACCAAAGGTGGGAATGAATATTAAATTTAATACTATGGTTACAAAAACAAGAACGACCCCAAAAAGTAGTATCTTTCTATAATAATCGCTATTAAATAAAATGGCATTGTTATTCCCTAAAAGACCTTCCATAAGCTTAGCTATCCCAATAGCAAATACAACCACAATCCCATTGGCGTATCTTTCATCTATTAGCTTATAAAGTTCATTAATGTTTAAAACAATTAGCAAAAATAAATAGCCACAGATTATAAATAAATTCAAGGAACTTTTTTTGTATAAAAAAGCTAACTCTTTTTTATTTTTTTCATTAAGTAATTTGGCTGTTATAGGGCTCACAATTTGGTGCATAGATCGCGCAGGAACACTAATTACCGCAGCAACAAATGTTGCCACACTGTAATAAGCAATGTCGTCTAATTTTACATATCTGTTAATCATGAATTTATCTATTTCCAAAATAATATTAGCAACCGATCCCGCTAAAATAATTAAACTTGTATATTTTAAAATAGATGGTATGTTAGGGAGTTTAGACAATTGTAGCCTAGGAAAATGAAGGCTATAAGCATACAATTTCATTATAATCATTCTAACAATATATATACCTACAATACCATAAATTAATGCATCAGTAGCTAAAAGTTCAAAGTGTAATAATAACAAGAGAATCATTATACCTAATCTATGAAAAACCTCTTTCATAAAATTGCCAAAAACCGACTGAAATTGTACGCGAGACCAGGCATAAAACACTTCAAAATACGCAAACGAAACAGCAGCTACATAAATTAACCAAACATAATCTTTAACAATAATGTTATCTGCAGACATCCAATTTGCTATCTCATTAAAACAAACCCAACCTATAAATCCAAACGGAATAATAATAGCTAGCGGCAAAAATAACATGAGTGTTAAAAAGCTATTTTGTGATTGTCGGCTTTTAAAAGAAGAGTAAAATTTTATAATGGTATTATGCACACCAAAAGCCATTAAAGGCATTAAAATATTAGCGGTAGATAATATATAGGAAATCAATCCAAAATACTCAGGACTAAGGAACTGCGTATACAAAAACAATACATTTATAGCGCCTATTGCAAAGCCCAAATAGGTTGTTATGGTATTTTTTGCAGATTGATTAAATACAACTCCCATTTATATTAATTCTGATAACGTCTTTGTTAAAGCTTTTCTGCTATACTTTTCTGTATGCATAGAATGTGCCTGTAATTTATTTTCTTTAAAGGCTTTATAATACTCTAAAATAGTTTTTTTAAGCACATTGTAGTCCTCATAAGAAAAATATTTTCCTGCATGGGTTTCCTTTAATATTGTTTTTACATCAGATTGTTTTGGGCCAATTGCTACTATTGGGCGTTGTGTTGCTAAATACTCAAAGAGTTTTCCCGGAATGATAGCTTCCGTTTCAACCGAATCAATTTCTAAAAGCAATAGCACTTGTGATTTTTTTTGATACGTAATAGACTGTTTATGTTTTATATACCCAATGTTATTTAAATAATTACTTAAATTGTTTTTATGGATTGATTCAAGTACTTCCCCTCCAACATGACCAACTAAAGTAAGTTGAAAATCAGCTTTAAATCCTTCACTATTTTTTAGTAAATCATTTAGAACTTTCCATAGTATTTCTGGGTTTCTTTTAGATAATAACGACCCAATATGAGAAATAGTAAACTTAGAGTCTAACGTGACATGATCTTGAAACATTTCAGTATCATACCCATTTGTTATCACAGAAATAGGCACTTTGGTTTTTTGAGAAAATTCCTTTTGGGTCGCAAAACTCGTTACAATTATATTATCAGCTTCTTTAAGTACTTGCTGTTCCAACTTCTTGTGTTTCTTTTTAGCAAAAGGCAACAGTTTTAATTGCTTATGGTAACCTATGTTTGTCCAAGGATCACGAAAATCGGCTAACCACTTTACTCCTAACGCTTGTTTTAAATGTAATCCTATTAAATGAACACTATGCGGCGGCCCAGTAGTTATTATCGTTTCTATTTGCTCTTGTGCTATCACATCTTTTAAAAGCCTTACCGAAGGTTTAACCCAAGATTTTCTAGCATCTGGAATAAAAAAATTACCACGAATAAATAGTAACAACCTCTCTATAAAGCTTTGTTTGTTTTCCGTTGTAATAATTCCCTTGCTCATAGTTTGTGTTTTCTTTTTAAAAAACACGTTAGCTATACCATAAGGCTCTTTTATAGGATGCTTAATAACTTTAATATCTTTAGGTATCTCGTTTACTAAACTATTATCTACTATAGGGTAATGTGCATGTTCTGGAACATAAACAATAGGCTCTATATTAAAATCTTGTAAATATTTCACAAACTTTAACCAGCGCTGCACACCAGGACCGCCAGCTGGTGGCCAATAATATGCTATAATAAGTGCCTTTTTTTGCAATCTAGTTAGATTTTCTTTTAAACTGATACATGATGCCGCCTATTAAAATAAGTCCAAATAATAAGGAGCTAGATAAAGCTATACGACTTCCTGTTTTTACAACCGGAGGTTCAAACTTAAATTCAATAATATGGTTCCCTTTAGGTATTTGCATACCTCGCAATACATAATTTACACGCATATACGATGCTTCTCTTCCATCTAAATATACTTGCCAACCATGGTTATAGTAAACTTCAGAAAACACCATAAAACCATTGTTAGAATTTGAAGTCTCGTATTTAATATAGTTTGGTTTGTATTCTTTAACACTTATAGTTGCTGTAGAATCGACAGTAAAACTCGGAATTCCAGAATCTTTAAATCTACTACTAAACTCAATATGGTTAAAAACGGCTTCTTTTTTAGTATTTAAACTATCTAAAGCTAGGATCTCTTTGTTAGCGCTTTCTACAGGCTTTAAATTTTCTATAAACCATGCATTTCCATTAGCTTCTGGATTTGGATAAATAACAGGCTGTTGATTTTCGCCATCAGCAATAATATATTTAGCATTAAGCATGTTTAGCACTTCAATATTATTACGTGCTATATGAAAATCATACAACTCATCGTAGCGTTTTAATTTGGCAGCATGATAACCGCTTAAAGAATTATGAAAATACGATGCTTTTGCTGGTTCTCTTGAATATAAATCTAACACTCTAAAATTAGACGTGTCTTCTTGTATCTTTTTATCTATTTCTGTAGCTTGATAAGGCTTATTTACTTTAATAGAAGCTACAAAGTTATCGTTATTTACATAACGTTTGTCAACGACAATAAGATCAAATAAAATTAATACTGTAAACCCTACAATAACTAAATTTTGTGATAACTTTTTCTTTAAATACATAAAAACTAATCCAGCAGAAAGCAGGACCAATACTAAGGTTCTTAATGTATCTTCTGTAAAAAATGCTTTTCTATCTTCTTTTATAGCATTGATAAATTGCTCGCCATAATTCTGACGGTAAAACGCATCATTCCCCCTGAAAAGCTAAACGACGCCTTAAACACTAGTAATAACAAGGCTAAACCACCTGTAATTAACACCGTGTATTTTAGGGCTTTAAGTTTCTTGTCATCAGCTTCAAAATCATTAAACAATCTTACCAAGCCAAAAACACCCAAAATAGGAATACATAATTCCAAAATAACTTGTATGGAAGTTACCGCTCTAAATTTATCATAAAGTGGCACAAAATCAATAAAGAAATTGGTTAAGAAACTTAAGTTATACCCATAAGATAGTAATAACGATAGTAATGAGCCACCAACAAGCCACCATTTTAAGCGTCCTTTTACCAAGAATAAGGCAAATACAAATAAAAAGAGAATAACGGCTCCAACATAAGCAGGCGCTTCTAGTATAGGCTGATCGCCCCAATAAGTTGGCACACGTTTAACTTGTTCGGCTGCTTGTAATGGCGAAGCTCCCATACGTAAGAAGAAATCGTAAGAGGCTGAGTTTTTCCCAACATCTTCAAGACTTCCACCACCCATAAGTCGTGGAATATACAAGTTAAGCGATTCTAAAAAACCATAACTATATTCTGTAATTTTATCTCTATCTAATCCTGAGGTTACCGCTTTTGGCGAACCATCAGGATTAATGGTTAATTCACTTTGACCACGTGTACTTTCTTTAGCGTATTCTTGGGTTGCCATAATATTTGTAGCATTCAACCCAATGGCTAAGATTACTGCTAAAACCATTAATCCAACCGATTTAAAAAACTGCGGAATCATTTCTTTTTTATAAGCATCAACCAAATAGGCAATACCTAAAACTAGCACTAAAAACAGCAAGTAATAAGTCATTTGAAAATGATTGGCAACCAACTCTAGTGCCATTCCAACGGTTGTTACTAAAAAGCCTAGTATGTATTTTTGCCTAAATGTTAAAACAATACCGCTTAACACTAGCGGCATATAAGCAATGGCATGCGCTTTGGCATTATGTCCTACTCCAAGAATAATAATTAAATACGTTGAAAACCCAAAAGCTAAAGCCCCAAGTGCTGAAAGCCTAAAATCGACTTTAAGCGATAATAGTAAAATGTAAAACCCTATAAAATATAAGAATAAATAATCGGCAGGTCTTGGCAAAAACCGTAATGCTAGATCAAGTTTCTTAATATAGTTATGTGGGTATTTTGCCCCTAATTGATATGTAGGCATACCACCAAAAGCACTGTTAGTCCAATAGGTTTCTTCTCCTGTTTCTGCTCGAAAATCGTTTTGTTGCTTTGCCATGCCTATGTAATGCATGATATCACTCTGAAAAATAGATTTCCCTTGTAAAACAGGACTAAAATAAAATAGGGAAACGACTATAAAGCCAACAATTATTGCTATGTGCGGAAGTAATTTCTTAAAAGAAAGTTGCATGTATTAGTTTTAGAATATGATTGCGAAAATTAATCAATTTCTTCGTAATCTACATATTCACCAACATTTTTATTAGAAGTTTTAGCATTTGGCATTTTATCGATAGTCACCTCTCCATCTTTTTGCTTTTTCTTAGTATCTTGATACTGAGCGTTCATATCGCCAAACTTTTCTTCAGCTTTTTTAGCTACATACTTCACTAATACAGGAGCAAAAATTCTAGAAAGAATTTTTAATCCATAATAAACCAACAGAATAATTAAAACAATCTTTAAAACTCCGGTTATTGACGCGTATTGAAGCATAGTCTTATTTTTTACAAAAATAGAACTCTTCTGCTTTAAAATAAATATTAAATACTTAAAAAATATATAAAATCAATATATTTGAAACCAAAGAAACTCTCATGAAAGCTTTAAAAACCTATTTGTTTATTGGTACTTTTTTATGTGCCTTAAGTGCTTTTTCTCAATATACCGAAGTTATAAATTCCAACAGACCAGGCGTTTCCAAAAGTGCTTTTGCTGTAGGAACTAACGTGGTGCAATTTGAAGTTGGCCCATATATGTTAAACGAAGATCACTCTTTAAGAAAAACTGAAGATAAAAGTTTTGGAGCCGACTTTTCTGTTCGTTATGGCTTGCTTTGGCCACAACTAGAAATTAATTTAGAAGGTGCTTTTCAATCCACCACACGTACTTACACCAATAGCATTACAGAGTTTGAAGAAAAATACAGTAATTTTAAAACCCTTACTTTAGGCGCAAAATATTTAGTTTACGATCCCTACAAAAACGCCGGAGAAGATAAACCTAACATTTATAGTTGGAAAGCCAATCATAGTTTTAAATGGAAAGATTTAATTCCTGCCGTTTCTGTGTATGCAGGAGCAAATTACGATACTAAAGACAACCCTTATACGGCTCCAGGAATAGAAGGTTTTAGCCCAAAAGTTATGGTAGCTACACAAAATAACTTTGCTAGCGGATGGGTTTTTGTTACCAATTTTATGCTTGATAGAATAGGTACAGATCAGTCCGATTTTAGTTATATTTTAACCTTAACAAAATCTATTTCAGACCAATGGGTGCTTTTTGGCGAAACACAAGGTATAAGTAGCGATTTTTATGCCGATAATTTAATTCGTTTTGGTGGCGCTTATTTATGGAGTAGAAATTTTCAACTAGATACCGCTTTAACATTTAATACCAAAGATACCCCATCTGTATTTGGTGTTACTCTAGGCGCATCATACAGATTAGACTTCCATAAAGACAAAAAAACAGATAATGGAACATCTGTTGAAGATGAACTAGAACGTCAAGAAAACGCCAAAGGAAATAATCGTAAAAAACGCAAAAAACGATCCAAGTCCATTGATGTTGATTTTGATTGATACTAACTAAACTATTTTATGAGTAATATTACCTTAAAAGAAGTTAAAAGCAAAAATGAGCTTAAAGACTTTGTTAAATTTCCGTTTAAATTATATAAAGATTCAGAATATTGGGTACCACCAATTATTGCCGATGAAATGGCGACATTAAGCAGTGATAAAAATCCTGTTTTTGAAAATGCCGAAGCAAGATACTTTTTAGCTTATAAAAACAAAACTATAGTAGGTCGCGTTGCTGCCATAATTAATAAATCAGAAACAGAACATCAAGGCTTAAAAAAAATGCGCTTTGGTTGGTTTGATACTATTGATGACATTGAAGTTACTAAAACCTTACTAGACAAAGTTCAAGAAATAGGTAAAGAAAATAATCTTGAATTTATTGAAGGGCCTGTTGGGTTTTCAAACTTAGATAAAGTTGGCGCGCTTACCGAAGGGTTTAACCAAATAGGCAGCATGGTAACATGGTACAATCACCCGTATTATGCTAAGCACTTTGAACAATTAGGGTTTATGCCAGAAAAAGAATATGTAGAAAGCCGCTTTTACATGAGTCAACTGGGCGATTTACGTTTTATGAAAGCGTATAATCTTATCATGAAACGTTACGGATTTAAAGTGGGTAATTTTACAACTACTAAAGAGCTTATACCGCATTTAGACACGATGTTTGAGCTGTTTAACAACTCTTACAAAGACCTATCTACATTTGTTCCTATATCCAACAAGCAAAGAGATTATTTTAAAAAGAAGTTTATAAACTTTGTCAACCCAGAGTATATCAAATTTGTATTTGACAAAGACGACAACATGATTGCGTTTGCTATTGTTTTGCCATCTTTTTCTAAAGCATTACAAAAAGTTAATGGTAAATTGTTCCCTTTTGGATTTTTAAAACTACTTAAAGCTAAAAAAGAAAGTAAGACCTTATTATTCTACTTAATTGGTGTCGATCCTAAGTTTCAAAATAAAGGTGTTACAGCAGTTATTTTTTATGAATTTAATAAAACCTTTAAAAAGCATAATATTGAAACTTGCATACGTACTCCAGAACTTGTTAATAATACAGCCTCACAACAAATCTGGAAAGAATTTAATGCCGAAGTTATAAAGCGACGAAAAACATTTAAAAAGATGTTATAAACAAAAAAATCCGATGATAACTCATCGGATTTTTTATATGTGTAATTTTATTTTTGACTACTTATCCATTGCCGCTGCAACTGACGCAGACAAGCGTTTGTAAGTACCATTTTCTAATCTATCTCTAATAGCTGAAAACGCTTCTAATGTATCGTTAACGTCTTCTAAAGTATGCGTAGCGGTAGGAATCATACGCAATAAAATTAAGCCTTTTGGTATAACAGGATATACTACTATAGAACAGAATATTCCATAATTTTCACGTAAATCTTTAACTAAAGCCATTGCTTCTGGAATACTTCCTTTTAGATATACTGGTGTTACACAACTTTGTGTTGTTCCTATATCAAAACCACGTTCTTTTAACCCGCTTTGTAAAGCATTTACATTTTCCCAAAGTTTAGCTTTTAATTCTGGCATAGTACGTAGCATGTCTAAACGCTTTAACGCACCTTCTACCAATTGCATTTGCAATGATTTTGCAAACATTTGAGAACGTAAATTATATTTTAAATAATCTATAATTTCTTGATCTGCTGCTATAAAAGCTCCAGTACTAGCTAATGATTTTGCGAAAGTAGCAAAATAAACGTCGATACCATCTTGTACGCCTTGTTCCTCTCCTGCACCTGCTCCAGTTTTTCCTAGAGTTCCAAAACCGTGAGCATCATCTACTAAGAAACGGAAGTTGTATTTTTCTTTTAAGGCTACAATGTCTTTTAAACGACCTTGCTCACCTCGCATACCAAAAACACCCTCAGAAATCACTAAAATCCCACCGCCTGTTTGCTCGGCAAGTTTTGTTGCTCTTTCTAAGTTTTTTTCTAAACTTTCTACATCGTTATGCTTGTAAGTGAAACGTTTTCCCATATGTAAACGCACACCATCTATAATACATGCATGAGAGTCGACATCGTAAACAATAATATCGTCTTTAGAAACTAAGGCATCTATAGTAGATAACATACCTTGATAGCCAAAGTTTAAAAGGTAAGCTGCTTCTTTACTAACAAAAGAAGCTAGTTCGTTTTGTAACTTTTCGTGAAGATCTGTATGACCAGACATCATTCTTGCTCCCATAGGATAAGCAGAACCATATTTTTCGCCTGCTGCAGCATCAACTTTTCTTACTTCTGGGTGATTAGCCAACCCCAAGTAATCATTAATGCTCCAAGTTATAACATCTTTTCCTTGAAACTTCATTCGGTTTGATATTTGTCCTTCCAGTTTAGGGAAAACAAAATATCCTTCGGCCTGTGAAGCCCATTTTCCTAGTGGTCCTTTGTCTCTGTAAATCTTATCGAATAAATCCTTCATATTAACTATTAATCACAGTTCATTCTTGCAAAATTAGGCATTTATATATTCCTAACATAATTATTTTATGCACGATTGTTAATAACCAACAAAAAAGCCGACCGTTGGTCAGCTTTCTTAGCTATTGTTTTTTGTAAGTTATTTCACATATTGAACGCCTACAGCTTCTTCGATATTCTCTGAATCGAAAAACCCTTGTTCGTTCATCCATTTATCGCTATATATTTTACTCATGTAGCGTGATCCATGGTCTGGAAACATCACTACAATTAAATCGTCTTCGTTAAATTTCTCATCTTCATTAAGCTGTTTAACAGCTTGCATGGCAGCTCCAGAGGTATAACCTACAAATATACCTTCTGTTTTGGATATTTCTCTTGCTGTATGAGCACTTTCTTGATCGGTTACTTTTACAAACTCATCAATAACATCAAAATCTGTAGCACCTGGTATTAAATTTTTACCTAACCCTTCTATTCTATACGGGTAGATTTCATTTTCGTCAAATTCTTTCGTTTCATGAAACTTTTTAAGAACCGAGCCATAAGCATCAACACCTAAAACTTTTATGTTTGGGTTTTGCTCTTTTAAATATCTTGCGGTTCCAGAGATAGTACCTCCTGTTCCACTGCAAGCTACTAAATGCGTGATTTTACCTTCTGTTTGTTGCCATATTTCTGGCCCTGTAGAAGCGTAATGGGCATTTATATTTAGCTCGTTAAAATATTGGTTAATATACACAGAGCCTTTAATTTCTTGATGCAGTCTTTTTGCTACTTCGTAATAAGATCTTGGATCGTCTGCACTTACATGTGCTGGACAAACATAAACTTTAGCTCCCATAGACTTTAACATGTCTATTTTATCTGGTGAAGATTTTGAGCTAACAGCAAGTATACACTCATAACCTTTAATAATACTTACCATAGCTATACTAAATCCTGTATTACCAGAAGTAGTTTCTATTATCGTATCTCCAGGTTTTAAAATACCCTTTTTTTCTGCTTGTTCTATAATGTGCAAGGCAATTCTATCTTTTGAAGAGTGCCCTGGATTAAAGGCTTCTACTTTGGCGTAATAATTACCTTTTAAGTTTTTTACAACTTTCCTTAACTTAATTAAGGGTGTGTTGCCCACTAAATCTAATACGTTATCAAAAACTTGATTTTTTTGTCCCATAAAATTTATTTAGAAGTTGCAAAAGCAACTCAAAACCTCGCAAAAATACACATTTTTTTTGACTATACAGAAATCCCTTCTAAATCTAACAGAAATGCATACTCCAAAGCGACTTCTTTAAGACTTTCAAAACGCCCTGAAGCACCGCCATGTCCAGAATCCATATCGGTATGCAGTAATAATAAATTAGTATCTGTTTTTACGTCTCTTAATTTGGCAACCCATTTTGCAGGTTCCCAATATTGTACTTGAGAATCATGAAGACCTGTAGTGACAAGTAAATTAGGATAATCTTGAGCCATTACGTTTTCGTATGGTGAATAGGATTTCATATACTCATAATAGGTTTTATCTTTTGGGTTACCCCATTCATCAAACTCGCCTGTTGTTAATGGTATAGTTTCATCTAGCATAGTGGTAACCACATCTACAAAAGGTACCGCAGCAATTACACCATTATAAAGTTCTGGATTTTTGTTGATAACTGCTCCCATAAGCAAACCGCCAGCAGAGCCTCCATAAGCATACATATGTTTTTTAGAGGTGTACCCGTTTTCTATTAGAAATTTGGAACAATCAATAAAATCGTAAAATGTATTCTTTTTTTGCAGAAGTTTTCCTTGTTCGTACCAATCACGTCCCAAATATTCGCCTCCTCGTATATGCGCAATGGCAAAAATGAATCCACGATTTAAAAGGCTTAATCTAATACTTGAAAAGTATGGATCTACTGTGGCACCATAAGAGCCATAACCATATAACAATAATGGATTACCTTCTGGACGTTTTAAATCTTTTTTATAAACTAAAGATACAGGTACTTTTACGCCGTCTCTGGCTGTTACCCAAATACGATCGGAAGCATAATTGTCTTTATTAAAACTAGCATCTAAAACAGCTTGTTCCTTTTTTATTGTTTTAGACTTTGTTTTAAAATTATAGTCGATAATTGATGTTGGCGTTGTTAATGAATTGTATGAATACCTTAATACATCGCTATTAAAATCAGGATTGTTACCTGTATAAGCTGTATAAGTTTCACTTTCAAAAGGAATATAATAATCTTCTGTACCATCCCAACTGAGCACGCGTAATTTATTTAAGCCATTACTTCTCTCGGAAAGGACAAAGTAATTTTTAAATATTTCAATATCTTCTAAGAGCACTTCTTTTCTATGCGGAATAACATCTTTCCAAAACGCTTTATCTGTATGGGTTTCGTCAGTTTTTTGAAGTTTAAAGTTACTCGCTCCATCTCGATTTGTAATAATATAAAAACTATCGTCGTAGTGGGCAATAGCATATTCTAACATTCGTTCTCTAGCACTAAAAACTTTAAATTCTTCTTCTGGATGATTAGCATCTAATATCCTATATTCTGAAGTTAATGTACTAGATGACCCAATAACAAGGTATTTCCTGGACTTAGTTTTATAAACAAAGGTGTTAAACGTGTCGTCTTGTTCATGATATACCTCAACATCTTGGCTAACATCTTTCTCTATATTATGCCTGTATATTTTATGAGAACGTAGCGTGTTTTCATCTCTACGTGCATAAAATATTGTTTTATTATCATTAGCCCAAGACACACTACCTGTTGTATTTTTTATTTCCGTATCAAAAACTTCTCCTGTAACTAAATTTTTTATTTTAATGATATACTGACGGCGACTTACAAAATCTACAGAAAAGGCCGCTAAAGTATTATCTGGACTTATCGAAATACTACCCAATTTAAAGTATGTATGGCCTTTAGCCATCTCGTTACAATTAAAAAGCAATTCTTCATCGGCATCTAAATGTTCTTTCTTTCTTGTATAAATAGGATAATCACTTCCTTTTTCAAAACGCGTAACATACCAATACCCATTAAGTTTATATGGCACGGATGAATCGTCTTCTTTAATTCGTGATTTCATCTCTTCAAAAAGGGTGTTTTGAAACCCTTCAGTATGCGATAATGCTTTTTTTGTATAGTCGTTTTCAGCATTTAAATATTCTATAACCTCTTGGTTGTCGCGTTGATTAAGCCAATAGTAATTATCGACTCTAACATCGTTATGAATTTTAAGGTTTTCAGGTATTTTTTTTGCTTTTGGAGGTATGTTGCTATTAATTTTCAAATAAGGAAATTTAAAACTTTAAGGGCGCAAAAATATAAAATTTAAATAGCTTTGCAGTCGATTAACTTAAAATAGACAAGATTATGTTTGGAGATATGATGGGTATGATGAATAAAATTAAAGAAACCCAACAAAAAGTTGAAGAAACAAAACAACGCTTAGACACCGTACTTATTGATGAGTCTAGCAACGACAATAAACTAAAAGTCACTGTAACAGCCAACCGTACTATTAAAAATATTGACCTAGATGATGACCTTCTAGAAGATAAAGAGATGCTGGAAGATTATTTAGTACTCACACTAAACAAAGCTATAGAACAAGCCTCTAAAGTTAACGAACATGAGCTTGCTGCTGTCGCTAAAGAAGGCATGCCAAACATTCCTGGTATGGATATGTTTAAATAGCTTTTAATTCGCTTAACAACTTGCCATGCATGGTATCGGTATAATTTAAGTGTGTTACCATACGTAGTTTACCGCTACCCATGTCGCTAATTAAAATATTTTTCGCTTTAAGTTTTGATACGAATTTGTCATATTCTGAAGGTTCTACTTGAAAAATAACAATATTTGTTTCTATAGGCTCAATGGTTTTTACAATAGATAATGTTTGTAACACCTCTCCTATTTCTTTGGCTTTTTTATGGTCTTCTGCTAATCTATCTAATTGATAATCTAAAGCATAAATTCCTGCAGCAGCCAAATACCCTACTTGTCGCATACCACCACCTAATACTTTACGTATTCTAATAGCATGTTGCATAAAGTTATCATCGCCAACTAACACCGATCCTATTGGGCAACCTAACCCTTTACTTAAACAAACCGAAATAGTGTCAAACATTTCACCATAAGTTTTGGCATCTTCTTGTTTAGCAACTAACGCATTCCATAATCTTGCACCATCAAGATGAAACCCCAAGTTATGTTCATTACAAACTGCTTTTATTTCAAAAATAGTATTTAAATCCCAACAAGCACCACCACCTTTATTAGTTGTATTCTCTAATTCTACTAATCTAGTTAATGGACTATGGTAAAAATCTGGGGGATTAATAGCGTCTTCTACCTGCTTAGCAGTAAACATACCACGGTGTCCATCTAATAGTTTTGCAGACACACCACTATTAAAAGACATGCCGCCACCTTCGTAATTATAAATATGCGCATATTTATCGCAAATAACTTGTTCGCCAGGATTGGTATGCAACTTTATAGCCGCTTGATTTGCCATAGTTCCGGTTGGAAAAAACAACGCACTAGATTTACCAAACATAGTTGCTATTTTGGCTTCTAAAGCATTAACTGTGGGGTCTTCTTTATAAACATCATCACCAACATTAGCACTCATCATGGCATCTAACATGCCTTTTGTTGGCTTTGTTACGGTATCACTTCTTAAATCTATCATCTGTGTAATTTTTGACTACTAAATTAATAGGAAGATTTTATTTTATCCTCATATTTTAAATGTTATTTTTGTAGAAAATGACTACAATATGATTACTTCAGATCAAATTAAAGATCTTAACACCCGCCTTGACAAACTAAGGCACTATCTTTGACATAGATAAAAAACTTATTGAAATACAAAACGAAGAAGAGCAAACCTTCGACCCTAATTTCTGGAACGACTCGCAAGCCGCAGAAAAAATCATGAAATCCTTACGAACCAAGAAAAAATGGGTCGAGGATTATAATTCATCTAAAACACTTGTTGAAGACTTAGAGGTGATTTATGAGTTTTATAAAGAAGAGGAAGCCACTGCCGAAGATGTCCAATCTAGATTTGATAAAGCAATTACTTTAATTGAGGAATTAGAGTTTAAGAATATGCTTTCTGATGAAGGCGACGATTTAAGTGCTGTATTACAAATAACCGCCGGTGCTGGAGGAACAGAAAGTTGTGATTGGGCAAGTATGCTAATGCGTATGTACTTAATGTATGCTGAAAAAAGTGGGTTTAAAGTAAAAGAACTTAACCATCAAGAAGGTGATGTTGCTGGAATAAAAACGGTAACTATAGAAATTGAAGGCGATTTTGCTTTTGGTTGGCTAAAAGGTGAAAACGGCGTACATCGTTTAGTGCGTATTTCGCCATTTGATAGTAATGCCAAACGCCACACTAGTTTTGCTTCGGTTTATGTGTATCCGTTAGTAGATGACAGTATAGAAATCGACATCAATCCTGCCGATATAGAAATTACAACCGCTAGATCTAGTGGTGCTGGTGGCCAAAATGTTAACAAAGTAGAAACAAAGGTACAATTAACACACAAACCCACCGGAATTCAAATTTCATGTTCAGAAACACGTTCGCAACACGATAACCGTGCTCGGGCTATGCAAATGCTAAAGTCTCAATTATATGAAATTGAATTACAAAAACGCATGGAACAACGCGAGGATATTGAAGCCGACAAAATGAAAATTGAATGGGGAAGCCAAATAAGAAATTATGTCATGCATCCGTATAAATTAGTAAAAGATGTTAGAACGGGCCATGAAACAGGCAATGTAGATGCAGTAATGGATGGTAATCTTGAAGAATTTTTAAAAGCCTATCTTATGATGATGGGACAAAAAACCGAAGACCAAGAAACCTTATAACTCTTTAATTAAAACTTTAAAATAATGATTACCATATACCACAACCCAAGATGCAGTAAGTCTAGAGAAGGCTTAAGCATTTTAGAAAATTCAGGAAAAGAATTTAAAGTTGTTAAATACTTAAATGATGTTCCAACAGAAGAAGAATTAACTCAAATTATTAAAAAATTAGGCATCACTCCTATCGATTTAATTAGAAAAAATGAAGCCATTTGGAAATCTGATTATAAAGGAAAAGAACTTTCTGATGACGCTTTAATTAAAGCCATGGTTACAAACCCAAAACTAATAGAAAGACCTATAGTTATTAATGGTGATAAAGCTGTTGTAGGTCGTCCACCAGAAAACATTAAAACCATTATTTAGTTTTAACGAAACCCTACTAGTTGGGCGCTTTATTTAACATACATTTAACCAAAGCCCACTAAACCATAATTTACTTTTGCAGTCCTAAAAAGAAAACTACAACCATGAATAAATTCTTTTTTGGCATTGCAATTGCCATTCTTTCATTTACTACGAGTCACGCTCAAAACAAAAAGGAAGTCACCATTACTGGTAAAGTGGTGGACAAAGCCACTAAACAACCTTTAGAATATGCTACCGTAGCGTTTTTTAGTAAAATTGAAAACAAAATTGTTACTGGTGGTATTACTGACCTAGATGGGAACTTTAGTATTCCTGTTAAAAGCGGTACTTACGATGTCTCTGTTGAATTTATCTCATTCACAAAAAAAACTTTTGAAAATAAAGAATTAACTACAGATACTAACCTTGGCACCATAATTTTAGAAGAAAGCGCACAAGCATTAGATGAAGTAGAAATTATAGCCGAACGTACTACCGTTGAAATAAAACTAGATAAAAAAGTATACAATATTGGTAAAGACCTTACCACTGCTGGAGGAACCGTAAGCGACGCTCTAAATAATGTACCCTCTGTTTCTGTAGATATTGAAGGTGCCATTAGCCTTCGTGGTAACGAAAATGTCCGTATTTTAATTAACGGAAAACCATCAGCTATGGCTGGCTTTGGCGACACCAATATTTTAAGTCAATTACCTGCCGAAGCTATTGAGCGTGTAGAAGTTATTACATCACCATCGGCACGATATGATGCCGAAGGAACTGCCGGTATTTTAAATATTATTCTACGCCAAAAAGAAACCCTAGGATTTAACGGTTCTGTAAACCTAACTTTAGGACATCCAGATAATGCGGGATTATCGGCTAACTTAAACTATCGTAAAGAAAAATATAACCTCTTTGCCAATTTAGGCTGGCGTTATTTTGATGCACCAAGAACAAATTTTTCAGATGCGACTTACTTTGATGTACCAGATGAAAATGGATTCCTTGCAGATGAGCGTATTCGTGAAGATCAAGAAGTAGAACGCTTAAACCGTAATTACAATGCAAATATTGGTATGGAATATTTCCTTACCGATAAATCTTCTATAACAGGTAGTATTTTTTACCGATATGGTGAAGATGCTGATTTATCTATTAACAATACAGATCGATTTAGAGATAATACTCCAACTGAAAAAACGCTACGCCGTGAAGATCAAAATGAAGAAGATAATAGCTATCAAATTTCATTAAATTATCAAAACCAATTTGGTGACGATCGCGACCATAAATTAACCGTCGATTTTCAATATGAAAACGATTCTGAAGAGCAGTTTACCTACTTAAATGAAGACTATATTTTTACCAATAACGCAAATCCTGAGCCCTTTCAAATTGAGCAAGAGTTTACTCAAGAAGATCAAAAAGAATATTTAATTCAAGCCGATTATGTATTGCCTTTAGGGGAAAATTCAAGATTTGAAGCGGGTTATCGTGGTAACTTTGAAAATGAAGTAACCGATTATCGTTTAGTACAAGAAGATACAGATACAGGAGAAATGATAATTAATGATCAATATACAAATGTATTTGATTATGATGAAAATGTTAATGCTATTTACTCGCAATACGGAACTAAGTTTGGTAAATTTTCATTTTTACTTGGGTTACGTTTAGAACACACACAGCTTAAAGGAAAAATAGATTCAAGATTAACCGATCAAGAATTAAATGATACGTATGGTTTTCCTATTGATACCGATTTTGACAATAATTACCTAGGGCTATTCCCAACAGTAAATGTTATTTATAATTTAAGTGGCGAAGATTCAGACACAGAAGAAAGCATTTCAGCCGGATATAACAGGCGAATTAACCGTCCACGCGGTTGGTTTATCAATCCTTTCCCTACACGTTCTAGTAGAACTAATGTGTTCCAGGGAAACCCTAATTTACAACCAGCATTTGCAAGTGCTTTCGATTTAGGTTACCTAAAACGTTGGGATAAATTAACTTTTACAACATCGGTTTATTACCAACATGAAACAGATTCTTTTGATTGGATCGAAGAGGGAATTCAGGTAAATGGTACTAATGTTGTTAGAACTATTCCTGTAAACTTAGCAACAAACCAACGTACCGGTGCCGAACTTGGTGTAATGTATAACCCTAAAAAATGGTTGCGTTTAAACTCGAGTTTTAACTTCTTTCAATTTAAAACAGATGGAGAATTTAATAACGTAGATTACAGTACAGAGAATAATAGCTGGTTTGCTAGATTTAGCTCTAAAGTTACCTTACCATGGGAAATCGATTGGCAAACAAACGCACATTACAGAGGTGCAAGACAAGATGCCCAATCTGATACCGATGGTATTTTTTCTATGGATTTAGCTTTTAGTAAAGAGTTTTTAAATAATAATGCTACAATTTCTTTAAACGTAAGAGATTTACTTAATTCTAGAAAAAGAAACTCCTTAACAACTACAGAATCTTTTACTCGTTACAGAGAATCACAATGGAGACAACGCCAAATAAACCTATCTTTTATTTACAGGTTTAATCAACAAAAACAGCGTCAAAGAGGCAACAGAAATGGTGGCGGAATGAATGATGATATGGAGTTTCAAGGATAAGAAACTCACAAACAAGCATAAAAAAAGGAAGCCAAATGGCTTCCTTTAGTTTTTTTATATAAACAATATTTATTTTTGAGCTCTTTTAGCTTTTTTCTCTTCACGAATTTCTTTAAAACGCTCGATAGCTGAACCAAAAATCCAGTAAGGAACAACAATAGTTACTAAAAAAATCATTAACCAAAATCCTATGGTTAAGATGGTTAAAAATGCTAAAAATCCTAAATATTGGTCAAATTCAAACATGGCTTATTTTTTATAATACTGCAAAGATAGTATAAAGCAACTTCTTTTACAATAGTGTTTCTAGATTTATCAACAGCTTTGTTAACATAACTTCTAAAATCAAGAAATGAGTTTAGATACAATTTTTTTAACAGGCAAAATTTCTGTGGTATGCTCAATACTTGGTCCTGCTACCCAAACAGTTTTGTAAGTCGCTTTTTTAGCAGCCTTTTCGGTCGCTTTCATACCTATATAAAAACGAAACATTTTCACCCATTTTTTTAGTTTTTTATTTTTATTAAGCATACGCTCTAACCAAGGCGACTTAGTACCTATTTTCTGTTGATAAGGTGTATTGATAACCGTACAAGGTGTTCCAGAAATACGCTCGGTTACTACAATATCATCGGCATCATAGTCTACACAAGCTTGTTTATATTCATCGGTAACACCTGCTTCAATCGATGCAATAAATACACTTCCAATAGAAGCACCAATAGCACCATAAGACAATACATTATCTAATTCTGCCTTGCTACCAACACCGCCAGCAGAAATTACAGGAATATTACAGTTCTTGTTTAATAGCTCTATTAATGCTTTTGGTGATAAATTACCGCGATGCCCTCCTGCCCTATTATTTACAGCAATAACAGCATCTGCACCTAAACTTTCTACCTTTTGCGCATATTTTAAATCGGTAATATCGCAAAATACTTTTATTCCTACTTCGTGAGCTTTTTCAATGGTTTCCTTAGGATTCCCTAATGATGTGATAATAAAATCGCAACCTTCATCACATAAAACCTCTAATTGTTTTGATGATTTTGGGTTGGATTGATTGACTATTAAATTAAATCCAAATGAACCACCTTTAGGTTTGGCTGCTTTTAATTCTCTAATAGCTTCACGTAATTCTTCTAAAGTACGGTAATTTAATGCGGGTATGCATCCAGCAATACCACTGTTCATCGCTTCTTTTACCATAGCTACGTTTGATACCAAAAACATAGGTGCCATGATTATGGGATGTTGAATCCCTAACATTTCTGTAAGTTTAGTTTGTGTCATAATAAAAAACTTGTGCTACAAATATAGTTAAATATTATGCATGCATAATATTTAAACAAGTGAATTAATCCTGAAATCTATAATAACCACATTTTAAATAGGCGCCTTCTGGAAATGAGACAGGATGATCTACATCGTGAGTGGTTTTTAAAACAACAGTAAATGGTCTTTGTAATTGCTTTAAAACTCGCGTATTGATATCAAAAAACGCTTGCGAAGATACTCTTGATGAACACGATGCTAAAACTAACAACCCATTTTTTGCAGTAAGTTGCTCGCCTAATTCAGCTAATTGGGCATACTTTTTCTTCGCTAAATCAATTTCTGACGCTTGTTTGGCAAAACTAGGTGGGTCTATCACAACAACATCATATATTTTTTTACGTTTAATTAATTTTTGAAGTTCCTGAAATGCATCTCCTGCTATGGTTTTATGTATTCCTGAATAGTTATTGAGTTTACCATTTTCTATAGCAATGTTTAATGCTTGCTGACTAATATCTAAACTTGTCACCTCAGAAGCTTTATTATATAAGGCATGAACCGAAAATCCACCAGCATACGAAAAAACATCTAACACAGTTTTATGCATACTCCACTCGCCTACTTGCTTTCTATTGGCTCGATGATCTAAAAAATAACCTGTTTTATGACCTTTTATTACATTGGCAGAAAAATTAACACCATGTTCTACAAACTGAATCACGTCGTTTTCCAATGTTCCAAAAACGACATCTCCATCTTGTAAGTTATGACTTTTAGAGTGTTGCAATTGCCTACTTAATCTAATAATAACAGTTTTAACATTAGAAATAGTTTGCAAATGCGGAAGTATTTGATGCAAATACGGCAACCATATTTCAGAATATAATTTCACTACCAAAACCGAAGCATAAACATCGGCTATCAATCCAGGAAAGTCATCATTTTCGCCAAATAACAAGCGGTAACTATTGGTGTTAGTTTTTAATAATGGTTCCCGTTTTTGAAACGCCTTTTCTATTTGTGTTTTGAAAAAACTTTCATCTATAGTATTGGGCTTATTAGCTAGTATTTTAATGCGAATAGGTGATTTAATATCATACAATCCTAAACCAATAAGTTTGTTCTTATTTTTACTGAAAATAATCGCCAAATCTCCTGTTATGGCATTATCGTTCACCTTAACAATACTATTAGAAAACACCCATGGATGTCCTTTTACGACAGATTGCTCTCCTTTAGCGTTAAGTTTAACTGCCAAACGTTTTGGTGAATAAGTAGGTGTTATTTTTGTTGAAAACTGCATTGGATAAAAATAGGAGATTTATTTTATTTCTGATAGATAATCTAAGAAAGAACCAAAATAAAATTTATAGATATAAGGCTTATAAAAATTATTATTTTAGGTTCCTTAAATCTATATCTCATTCATAATCTCAGCAAAAATCTCAAAAGATTTTAAACGTTCAGGTTCACCGTAAATATGAGAAACAGCAATTAACTCATCAACTTGTGTGTCCTCTATAAATTTAATAACATCTTGTTTTATCGTCGCCTTATCGCCAATAAAACTACATTGTGTCATTTGTTGTACTTTTGGATGATTGATAATACCTTGCAATTCGGACGTGATTGGTACTGGAGGTTTTATGTAGTCGATATTCCCTGTTAAAACTCCTAAAATCATTTTGTACATTGATGTTGCTAATTGATTTGCTTCATCATTTCTATCGGCTGCAATAACTCCTATTCCAGCTATTGTGTAAGGTTTATCTAAATATTTTGATGGCTTAAAATTTTGATGATAAATTGCCAAAGCTTGTTGTAATTGTGCAGGTGCAAAATGACTAGCAAATACATATGGTAAACCTTTTTCGGCTGCAACATAAGCACTATCTGTACTTGAACCTAAAATATAAATGGGGACGTTTACACCTTCCGAAAGATAACTACGTACTTTATTATTATTTTCGGATGAAAAATACTGTTGAATTTTAACTACCTCATCTGGAAATTGATAAACGGCTTTCATTCTGTCCGAACGAATTTCATGTGCTGTTTCTTGATCGGTACCTGGCGCACGACCTAAGCCTAAATCAATTCGATTAGGATATAAATTGCCTAAAGTACCAAACTGTTCTGCAACAATTAATGGTGAATGGTTTGGTAACATAATACCTCCCGATCCCACTCTAATTGTTTTGGTACCTCCTGCTATATACCCCATTAAAACTGTTGTTGCGGCACTTGCTATACTTTTCATATTATGGTGTTCGGCTAGCCAAAATCGATTATAACCTAATTTTTCGGCATGCTGTGCTAAGTTTAAACTTTTTGCAAAAGTTTCCTGAATACTCGTATTCTCAGATACCGTTGCTAATTCTAATATGGAGTAACTTATTTTCTTTTTCATTTTTATCATTATAAATATTTCATATTGTGAATGGCAAATAAAATTTGCAATAAATACAGAGGAACCTCAAACAAGTAAGGCTCATCCATTGCTCATAATAACAAACGTTATGCAATAGCAAAAACAATACTAATAAATTTGATTTATTAGAGATAAAAAAGCGCAACCAAAATTGGTTGCGCTTTTTTTATTGAGATACTGAAACAAGTTCAGTATAGCAATTCAACTTTTATTTCACTTCTTCAAAGTCAACGTCTTCTACATCGCTACCTTCGTCGTTATTGTTGCTACCAGTATTTCCTTCTGGTTGCGCTCCAGCGCCGTTAGCTTGTGCTTCTTGTTGTGCTTTGTACATCTCTTCAGAAGCTACTTTCCAAGCTTCGTTTATTTTTTCCAAAGCTGGTTCTATAACCGCAATATCTTTAGTTTCGTAAGCCTTTTTTAGCTCTTCTAAAGCGTCTTCGATTGGTTTCTTTTTATCATCAGATAATTTATCACCAAATTCTTTTAGCTGACTTTCTGTTTGGAAAATCATAGCATCAGCTTGATTCAACTTATCGGCAGTTTCTTTTGCTTTTGCATCTGCTTCGGCATTAGCTTCTGCTTCTTGTTTCATCTTTTCGATTTCTTCTTCAGTTAATCCAGAAGATGCTTCAATTCTGATATCTTGTTTTTTACCTGTGGCTTTATCTTCGGCAGATACTTTAATAATACCGTTGGCATCAATATCGAAGGTTACTTCAATTTGAGGTGTTCCGCGTTTTGCTGGTGGAATACCATCTAAATGGAAACGACCAATGGTTTTGTTATCGGCTGCCATAGGACGCTCACCTTGCAATACGTGAATTTCTACTGAAGGCTGATTATCTGCAGCTGTTGAGAACACTTGCGATTTTTTAGTAGGAATCGTCGTGTTAGCCTCAATAAGCTTAGTCATAACATTACCCATTGTTTCAATACCAAGTGATAATGGTGTTACATCTAATAATAATACATCTTTAACATCGCCTGTTAATACACCACCTTGAATTCCTGCTCCAATAGCAACAACCTCGTCTGGGTTAACCCCTTTACTTGGTTTTTTATTGAAGAATTTTTCTACAGCTTCCTGTACAGCAGGAATACGTGTAGAACCACCTACTAAGATAATCTCGTCGATATCGCTAGTTGATAATCCAGCTGCTTTAAGTGCAGATTCACAAGGCTCGATAGTACGTTTTACTAAATCGGCAATTAATTGCTCGAATTTAGAACGTGTTAAAGTACGTACCAAGTGCTTTGGTCCACTAGCAGTTGCTGTGATGTACGGTAAGTTAATTTCTGTTTGTGCAGAAGATGATAATTCAATCTTTGCTTTTTCGGCAGCTTCTTTTAAACGTTGTAATGCCATAGCATCTTTACGTAAGTCCATATCTTCTTCAGATTTGAACTCTTCGGCTAACCAATTGATGATTTTTTCATCTACATCATCACCACCTAAGTGTGTATCTCCATCGGTAGATAATACTTCAAAAACGCCATCTCCTAATTCTAGGATAGACACGTCGTGTGTACCTCCACCAAAATCGAATACTACAATTTTTTGGTCTGAATCTTTTTTATCTAAACCATAAGCTAAAGCTGCAGCAGTAGGCTCGTTAATAATACGTTCTACTTTTAAACCTGCAATTTCACCTGCTTCTTTAGTTGCTTGACGTTGTGAATCGTTAAAGTATGCTGGAACGGTAATTACAGCTCCTGTTACATCTTGACCTAAATAATCTTCGGCAGTTTTCTTCATTTTTTGAAGAATCATAGCTGAAAGTTCTTGTGGTGTGTATAAACGACCATCGATATCTACTCTTGGTGTATCGTTATCGCCTTTTACCACTTTATATGGTACGCGTTCTGCTTCTCTTTGAGACTCAGAATATTTGTTCCCCATAAAACGCTTAATAGAATAAACTGTTTTGTGTGGGTTTGTAACTGCTTGACGTTTTGCTGGGTCGCCGACTTTAATTTCGCCACCTTCAACAAAAGCAATTACAGATGGTGTAGTACGCTTACCTTCTGCATTTGGGATTACAACGGGTTCGTTACCTTCCATTACTGAAACGCACGAGTTGGTTGTACCTAAATCAATTCCAATAATTTTACTCATAACTTTTTGTTTCTGTATTTTTGTTTCGTTCTTGCTTTCTAGTCCAAGAACATTTATTATTCATTTTATACTCATCAAGTATTTGTCAATCTTTATGCCAACATTTTTATACTGACAAGCTGTCACATACATATAAATAAACTATACGTTTCACATGAATTTTCTTAAGAAAATTGAATATTTAGTTTTAATTTAGAGAAAATTATACCAACCAACTATTTATGAAAAATATATTATTTGTTGTTCTTATACTCTTTTCTATAGGACTAAGTTTTGGGCAATCTAATCAAACAGATAGTCTAACAACACCCCAAAAGAAAATTAAAAAAGTAGATTTTAGTGTGATGCCATTTGTAAGCTACAATCGTAACTTAGAGTTTATGTTTGGGGCAATTCCTATGATGATGTATAAACTAAATAAAGAGGATAACACCTCGCCTAAATCGCTTACAGGATTATCGGCTGTTTACACCACTAATAGTTCTTATTTTTTAGCATTTTTTAATCAGTTTTATTTTAAAGAAGATACTTGGCGAGGTAAATTATTTGCTGTTCACGGTGATAATAATTCACAATTTTACATGGAAGGCATTGAAGCTCCTGGATTTTATGATTATGGTACCTTGACAACTATTATAAGTGCAGGGGTTCAACGTAAAATAATCAACAAGTTATATGCAGGAGTTACTTATACATTTGCGCATTATGATACAGAATACGAAAATGAGGTATTACCACAATCTACAACACAAACAAATGCGTTAGAAATTAATGCACTATACGATGGTAGAAATGCGGTTTATTATCCTACAAAAGGCGAAAAAGCTCAATTTAAATTTATTTCTTTCCCAACATGGTTTGGAAATGATGTACAAGCTAATAAAATAGTAAGTGAATACAATAAATATTTTTCAATGAAAAATGAACGCGATGTTGTAGCTGCTAGATTTGCTGGAAAATTTGGGCTTGGTGATATTGCTTTCGAGCAGCAACAAACCTTAGGCGGTAAAGATATTCGCGGTTACTCTGAAGGGAAATATCGTGGTGAAGGTTTAATGGCAATTCAAGGTGAATATCGCCTTAATTTTCATAAAAAAATGGGTGTCGTAGGTTTTGCAGGCTTAGCCACCATTTACGGTTCTAATAATAATGATTTTAATTGGAAAGCTTATCCAGGTATTGGTTTAGGATATCGCTACAAAGCATTTAAAACTGTAAACTTTAACATAGGGCTTGATGCTGCTGTTGGAAAGGATGATTGGGGTATTTACTTTAGAATTGGTGAAGCCTTTTAATACGCTATTAATTTGGGGTTTAACTCCTATGAAAAATTTCCGTTTGTATCTAAGCTGAATTTTAGACTACATTTCATTAGTTTGGAATGAAACTTACATATATTTGCCGAAAATATACAACGTTTTCGTAAATGGAATGTATCTCAGTTTTTGATATGCTTAAAATTGGTGTAGGACCTTCAAGTTCTCATACTCTAGGACCATGGCGTGCTGCTGAAAGATGGATTAAAGAGTTAAAAGATAAAAAACGCTTTGATAAAGTTGAAAAAATTTCAGTAGATCTTTACGGTTCATTATCGTTAACAGGAAAAGGGCATGCCACAGATTATGCGGTTATGTTAGGCTTAAATGGTGCCGATCCAGAACGTATGCCAACCGAGAATATTGATATAATCATATCTAATATAAAAAATACAAATACACTTGTATTTAATAACGAAAAAACACTCCCATTTAGCATAGATACCGATATTCGTTTTAATAAAAAATTCTTACCATTTCATGCCAATGCTTTAACATTTACAGCAACCATAAATGGACGTAATTATAAATCTACCTTCTACTCTATTGGAGGCGGTTTTGTTGTAAAAGAGGAACGAAAAAATGCTAAAGCAAATAAAATTATTTTCTACTGTACATTTCCTTATCCAACTCAAAATGGTGTAGAGTTATTAAAATACTGTAAGGATTTAAACCTTCCCATTTCTGGTGTTGTTCTTGAAAATGAAAAATCTATCAGAGATACAGAAACCATAGATGCCGAGCTAAAACGCATTTGGAATACCATGTTAGAGTGCATGTATATTGGTTGTCATACCGAAGGAGAACTTCCTGGCGGACTTAATGTTAGAAGACGAGCTTATGACATGCACCAAAAACTAAAAGGAGAATTACCGTACAATTCTCCAGAGGAATGGTTACAAGTTATAAGACAAACTGAAGTTAAGTTTAGACAAATTCTAAAATGGGTAAGCTGTTTTGCTTTAGCTGTAAACGAAGTTAACGCCTCTTTAGGTCGTGTTGTAACTGCACCTACAAATGGGAGCGCTGGTGTAATTCCATCAGTACTTATGTATTATATGGTTATTGAAAATCATGAAGCCGATTTTAAACACATAAAACAATTTTTATTAGTCGCAGGTGAAATTGGTAGTATCTTTAAAAAAGGGGCGACTATTAGTGCTGCAATGGGTGGTTGTCAAGCCGAAATAGGCGTATCATCGGCTATGGCTGCAGGAGCGCTTTGCGAATTACTGGGCGGCACACCAGAACAAGTCTTAATGGCTGCTGAAATTGCCATGGAGCATCACTTAGGCTTAACTTGTGATCCTATTGGAGGTTTAGTGCAAGTCCCGTGTATTGAACGTAATTCTATGGGAGCTATAAAAGCTATCAATGCTGCAGAATTAGCATTAGATAGCGACCCAACAAAAGCAAAAGTACCTTTAGATAAAGTTGTTAATACTATGTGGGAAACTGCCAAAGACATGAATTCTAAATACAAAGAAACTAGCGAAGGTGGTTTAGCTGTTGGAGTTAACTTAGTCGATTGCTAATTTTGGCAACCTTCTCGCCTTCTGGTGTCTATAAGATAAATTATTTTCCAAGTTCCATTATCGTTAAATAATTGGAAAGAGTTTACGCCACAATGACTAAAATTACCATTAAACCAAAATTCATAAGGTGTCCAGGCATTAGCCATATTACCATCTACTTGAATATTATAACTTAGTAGTTTTTCGTTCCATTTTTGGTCTTCTGGGCGGTTACCTATTGCAGAAATTAACTTTGAAAGATCCTCTGAGACTAATTGATCTTTACCTTCTTTGTTTTTAAACGCTGTTTGCAATACTACTTTGTCGGCTAAAACCGATTTCATTAAAGTAGTATCACCTTTATGAAATCCTTCAAAAAAAGTTTCAATGGTATGCTTAACCTTCATTTCGGGATTGGTTTGGCCAATGGCAGTAGTAACTATCAAACAAGCTACAAATCGTAAAATTTTAATCATAATAATAAACTTTAGGGTTACTAAAATAGAAGAAAGTTGTTTTTAAAATTATCAAATAAAGAAAAGTTTAACAGTTATACCATTGCATTTTGTTAATTTTACAATCCAATAAAAACAAAACTATGTCAACAGCAAAAAAAGAATATAAACGCGTTACTGTAAAGTCGTTAATCGATATGAAACAATCTGGCGAGAAAATCTCCATGTTAACAGCTTACGATTATACTATGGCCAAAATTGTTGACGGCGCTGGGATTGATGTTATTTTAGTTGGTGACTCGGCTAGTAATGTTATGGCTGGACATGAAACCACGCTACCCATTACCTTAGATCAGATGATTTATCACGCCTCTTCGGTTATTCGAGCAATTGATCGGTCTCTAGTTGTTGTTGATTTACCCTTTGGAACCTACCAAAGCGACCCTAAAGAAGCCCTCCGTTCTGCTATTAGAATCATGAAAGAAAGTGGCGGACATGCTGTGAAACTTGAAGGTGGTAAAGAAATTAAAGAGTCCATAAAACGTATTCTAAATGCTGGTATTCCTGTTATGGGACATTTAGGATTAACACCACAATCCATATATAAGTTTGGTACATATACCGTAAGAGCTAAAGAAGAAGAAGAAGCCAAGCAACTTATTTCAAACGCTAAAATGCTAGAAAAAATAGGGTGTTTTGCAGTTGTTCTTGAAAAAATCCCAGCCGAACTCGCTAAACAAGTTGCTGACGAATTAACTATTCCTGTTATTGGTATAGGTGCCGGAAATGGCGTTGATGGCCAAGTTTTGGTATTGCATGATATGATTGGTATGACTCATGAGTTCAACCCACGTTTTCTACGTCGTTATATGAATTTATATGAAGACATGACCACTGCTATTTCACAATATGTAGACGATGTGAAGTCTGTAAGTTTTCCTAATGAAAATGAGCAATATTAATTGTGAGTAAAACCTTTTCAAACAAATCTAATTTACAAGTTCTCTTTGAAGACAACCATATTATTGTGGTGAATAAACGTGCTGGCGATATTGTTCAAGGTGATAAAACAGGCGACAAACCTTTAAGCGATGTTGTAAAAAGCTATCTAAAAGATAAATACAAAAAGCCTGGAAATGTTTATTTAGGTGTAGTTCATAGATTAGACAGACCTACAACAGGTATTGTTTTATTCTCTAAAACCAGTAAAGCATTACCACGTTTAAATAAGCTTTTCGCAGAAAAGAAAGCACAAAAAACATATTGGGCTTTAGTTAAAAACACACCACCAAAACCTCAAGATACTTTGGTACATTGGTTACGAAAAAATCCTAAAAACAATAAATCAACAGCATTTATTAAGGAGACGAATAATAGTAAAAAAGCGATTCTTCATTATAAAATTCTAAAAAAATTAGACAATTATTTTCTATTAGAAATAGAATTAGAAACTGGTAGGCATCATCAAATAAGATGTCAGTTAGCTAGTATTGGCTGCCCTATAAAAGGTGATTTAAAATATGGGTTTAACCGAAGTAATCCAGACGCTAGTATTAGTTTACATGCCAGACAGCTAGAATTTACACATCCTGTTAAAAAAGAACCTGTACAAATTATAGCACCATTACCTAACGATGCGTTGTGGCAGGCTTGTAATAACTAAACTAATGGGTAATTTAGAACTAGTTTAGTACCTACGTCTTGTTTAGATGTTAAATTAAAGCTTGTTTTTATTAATTCGGCGCGACTTTTCATATTGATTAATCCAGAACCTTTTTCGGCTAGTTCTACATCAAAACCTTTACCGTTATCGGCTACTGTAATTTCTAATATATCTGGTTGATAATTTAATTGAATAGAAAGTGTATCGGCTTCAGAGTATTTTACCGAGTTAGAAAAGAACTCTTGTAATATTCTAAATAAAATAACTTGATGCTTTTTATCTTGTAAGGGGTGTTCTTCTCCTACAATATCAAAATTAACAGTTTCAAACTTTAAGCGTTCTAATCGTGTTACTTCATTTTTAATAGAATCAATTAGCCCCATATTTAACAACACATCGTTATTTAAGGATTTTGAAAGCGCTCTTACTTCCTGTAAACTTTGTTTAATGGTTTCGGAAGTGGCATTTAAAGTAGGCTTTACCTTCTCTTCTACTTGAGCATTTAGCATATTCATTTGCATATTGGCATAGGCTAACAATTGTCCAACATTATCATGGAGTTCCCAACCTATATTTTTTAAGGTTTGTTCTTGTACTTCGGTTTGAGCGCGTTGCATTTCTTTATCAAATGCCCGCTGTTGCTTTATTTTATCCATAAGCAACTTATTCTTTCGTTTTTGAAAAAACACAAAAAATACAATAACCAAAGCAGTAAGTATCACCAAAACTGCTATCATATAGATAAGCAAGTAGCGTTGAGCATCTGTAGTGACTAATCGTTCTGTGGTTTGCACCATAATAAAGCAAAGCTAAAGGTTAAATACATAAACATAATGGCTCCTAAATATATTTGCCACTTTAATACAACAAAGTTCCAATCGGCTGTGGTAAAATATACATTGTAAAATGACATAGGTGTTATAATTAATTCCCAAATAAACAATACGGCAGCAATATAAAAATTAAGCGATTTGTAAAAGTTTAAAATTTTATCTGATAGCAACACCTCTATAAAATAAAATATACAACACAAAAAGATGATTGCCGCTCCAAATATTTTTAAACTAATATGAGTGAAATATAAAAACAGACTTTCAAAATGTATTGCATAATAAGTTAAATAAGTAATAACGTAACTTATTGTAAGTACTTTAATCACTTGTTTAAAGTACTTATTTTTAAGAATCTTTAAAAAGTATAGAATAAAAAACAGGCGTGCGAAAAAAAAGCTAAAAATAGAATACCACCAGTGGTTTTTTTCAAACCAGGTACCTTCTATTTTAGGTTTTATAAAATGAAGCCACTTATAATTATTAATATCAATCACATAGCCACCTAAACGGTCTACTAACACCCAATAAATTACTATATAAATAAAGTACTTGGCTGTAGTATGTTTATATTTTTTTAGGCAAAACACACCAATGATAGCGGCCAGCATTTCTACTGACCGCACTAATAAAACATAATTCTGTCTTAAAAATTCTTCCAAAGAAAATTATTGTGGGTAGTTAGCACTTGGCGGTTCTCCATCTACTCCATTATTCAACCCATCACCTTCGGAGATATCACCACTTCCTTTTAATGTAGGTAAAGGAGAACTACTTCCCTCTTCTAGATTTTTAGTTCCTGTAGGAATTAAAAACATGGTGGTATACCCTACTTGGTCGCCTTCGTTAGCATGAGCACCTAAATAAATACGCACACCATCCATTGTATAGCCTAATTCTTTAGCTTGGTTTTCGGCATAATCTAAATAGTTACGCATATCTTCTAGCGAATACCAGCTAGAGCGATTATCTGGTCGCTTTACAATAGAATCACTAATTAAGTCATGTCTAGAGTTAAAAGCAGCATCTAAAGTTTTCGCTTCTTTTGATGTAATAACACCTTTTGGTTTAATAATTTCTGGTTCTTCTGCCATATTATCTGGTTTTAAATATAAATAACATAATAACATCCCTAACAGAACTCCTAAAATAAGTAAAGCAAGTTTTTTCATAATGTGTTAGAATTGATTAATAACGGTTTTAAATGTATTAAAAAGTTAGAATATGAACAGCTTAATAAGAAAAATATTACAATATATTTTACACTAGCCTAGCCAACCTTCTCGGTCTAAACTTCTATATTGAATAGCTTCTGTAATATGTTGTCCTTGAATAACAGGTGATTCTTCTAAATCAGCAATGGTTCTTGCTACTTTTAAAATTCTATCATAAGCTCTAGCTGAAAGGTTTAAACGTTCCATAGCTGTTTTTAAAAGTTCTTTAGAAGGTATATCTAATGCGCAATACTGTCGTATTTGCTTTGTATTCATTTGTGCATTGTAGTGTATACTATCAATATCTTTAAAGCGTAGTGTTTGAAGATCTCTTGCTAGCGTAACACGTTTTCGTATAGTTACCGAAGACTCACCTTTTCTATCATCTGAAAGCTTATCAAAAGGAACCGGTGTAACTTCTATATGAATATCAATTCTATCCAACAAAGGCCCTGATATTTTACTTAAATAACGTTGCATCTCAGCAGGAGAAGACGTTACAGGAGCATTAGGGTCATTAAAATAACCACTTGGACTAGGATTCATACTAGCTACTAACATAAAAGATGATGGATACGTCACTGTAAACCTTGCTCTGGAAATGGTAACTTCTCTATCCTCTAATGGTTGTCGCATAACTTCTAAAACGGTTCGTTTAAACTCAGGTAATTCATCTAAAAACAATACACCATTATGTGCTAATGAAATTTCGCCTGGTTGTGGATAAGTCCCACCACCAACTAAGGCGACATCGCTTATGGTATGATGCGGACTTCGAAATGGGCGCTGCGCCATTAATCCGGTATGTGCTTTTACTCTACCAACAACCGAATGTATTTTTGTGGTTTCTAAAGCTTCATATAGCGTCATGGGTGGCAAAATACTAGGTAACCGCTTTGCCAACATGGTTTTTCCTGCTCCTGGCGGACCAATTAAAATAATATTATGGCCACCAGCAGCTGCAATTTCCATACATCTTTTAATAGATTCTTGCCCTTTAACATCGGCAAAATCGAACTCTGGAAAATCTAAATTTTTATAGAACTCTTGCCGTGTATCAATAATCGTTTGCTCTAATACATCGCCTTTATCAAAATGATTAATAACTTGTTTAATGTTATCTACACCAAACACATTTAAATCATTAACTATTGCTGCTTCTTTAGCATTCTGACTTGGCAAAATAAAATTTTTAAAGCCTTCTTCTCTGGCTTTAACAGCTATGGGTAAGGCGCCTTTTATGGGTTGCAAGTCACCATCAAGAGATAGCTCGCCCATGATTAAATATTCTTCTAAATGGTCAGCTTTTATTTGTTTTGAAGCAGCTAAAATACCTATAGCCAATGTAACATCGTAAGCACTGCCTTCTTTACGTAAATCGGCAGGTGACATATTAATGATGATTTTCTTCCCTGGAATTTTATACCCATTATTTTGAAGTGCTGCCGCAATACGGTAATTGCTTTCTTTTATGGCATTATCTGGTAAACCTACTAAGTGATAGCCTATACCAGAATCAACATTAACTTCTACAGTTATCGTTGTTGCTTCAACACCAAAAACGGCACTTCCAAAAACTTTTTTGAGCATAAAAAGACTTGTTTGCTCTTTAAATGTAGGAAAAAAAATTAAATAATCTAGAATGTACCTACAACGCCAAAAGTATTGTACCCTGCTTTAAAGCGCCAAGAAATTTTATTTTTTGTAGCTTCTGGATAGCGGTTAGCTTTGTTTAAATAATTATCTATACTATCAACTGTTAGAATACTTATTACTGTACCAAAAACAACATCGGTAGCCCAATGTGCACGATCCCACATTCTTGATAACGGTGTTATAGATCCTACAGCATAAATACCTGCTTTTAACCAAATATTATCAAACTGTTTGGCAAGAGAATGTGCTAACGTCATACTTAACATGGCATGACCCGATGGAAATGAATGGTGACTTGCTTTACTACTAAACATTTCAAAATCGTGTTTTCCTAAACCTGCACCTGGTCTTGCACGGCCTACAACAGTTTTCATAACCGTTTGGAAAACGCCTGTCGCTGTAGCCGAAGAAATCATTAAAACGCCTGTTCGTCTTACTTTTTCATTTTTAGTTAATAGGCCTCCAGCATAGATACCTCCTATAATTAAGTAGTTGTATTGTGGTTTTCCTAAATACCAACCAAATTCTTTTATTCCATCTGGTATATCTTTACCTTGATTTCCAAAATAAGTATCTAAATCTGTATCGACAGAATAAAACAGCGCTTCGCCAGCGATAATGGCTCCTGCAGTTAGCCAATCGTCGCCTTCCCAATGAAATGGTTTTGAATACACGTGCGTGATACCTTTAAAAGCCGATACGCCATCGTATTTTATTTTTTCCCAAGTTGTTTGTTGACTTGGTAATGAGTCCGATGTTTGCTCTATTGTATTTATTTGCGAAAATGCAAATCCACAATAAAAAAAGACACAACTTAAAAAGAATCGTTTCATTTATATCTTATCTTAAAACTGTAAATTCTATCGAAGAATCGTTAAATACCTTATGCGTTTGCGCTTTAAAATCGGTTTCTTTAGCTTCAAAAATATTATCTACATAAGTTTGCGGATTAATATCGATATAAGGGAAAAACGTACTTTGAACCTGTATTTGTATTTTATGCCCTTTTTTAAAGGTATGAAAAATATCTTGCAGCTTTATATTTACATTGGTTTTTTCGTTTGGTTTAAAAGGCTCTGGAGCAGACATACTGTTTCTAAACCTTCCACGCATAACTTCACTTCTAACCATCATATGGTAATTGCTTAATTTTAAATGGTCTTGAACATCGTCTGTGTTTTCGGTATCGTTAGGAAAAACATCTATAACCTTTACAATCCAATCGGCGGCAGTTCCCGTAGTCGCTACTTTTAGCTTTGCTAAAATATCTCCAGCCATCGTAATGTCTCCTTTTAAAGGTTCGGTTTCAAATACTAAAACATCTGGTCGTCTAGCGGAAAAACGCTGGTCGTCTGTCATAAATTTTCGTGGTGTAAACACCACTTTAATATCTTCTGAATAAGGCACAGGTTTCTTTGGATTACTAATAAATTCAGATGCTCTATTCTCTTTACTTGCTTCTTGAGTTAGCTTTTCATCTGTTTGCAAAAAGAAACTCATTTTACTAGTGCTTTCTGGTGGCCATGCGTTAAAAGACGCCCATTTTTTGGTTCCTGTATTAAACATATGAGCTTCTGGTAATGCTGTTTTTCCATTGGCTTCACCTTTAAGGAAATGATTAAAAAACTTGGTTTCTATATTTTTTTGAAAATAATCTGAAATACTATCACCAAAATGCATGTTTCCTATAATTTGTCTATCATTTGATCTTGCCCAATCACCATGACTCCAAGGTCCAAAAACAATTGTATTGTAATTGTTTTTACTATGCTTTTCAATACTTTTATAGGTATTAAATGGACCATATAAATCTTCGGCATCAAATAAGCCACCAACAACCATAGTTGCCGGTTGTATATTTTTTAAATGCTGAATAATACCTCGTTTTTGCCAAAATTCGTCGTAGGTATTATGTTCTTTTAATTGTTCCCAAAACACATTATCCTGACCGTAGTAACTATTTAAATTACTTAACGGACCTGCATCTAAAAAGAATTGATATTGATCTTCTGTACCTATGTCTGGAAACTCGTACCACGCTTTGGTTGTTGGTTGGTCTTTCATATAACCAAATACCGATGTCGCTCTCCAATAGCTTAATAAGTAGGCACCATTATGGTAAAAATCATCAAAAAAGAAATCGCCAATACAAGCTTGTGGAGAAGCTGCTTTTAAGGCTGGATGTGCGTCTAACAATGAATATGTTGTGTAAAATCCTGGATACGAAATACCGTAAGTTCCTACTTTTCCATTATTATTTGGCACGTTATTTACCAACCAATCAATGGTGTCATAAGTATCGCTAGATTCATCTACTTGATTTTCTGTTTTATTGGGAATATAAGCACGCATATTATCGTAAACGCCTTCACTATTCCAACGACCACGCACATCTTGATATACCATAATATTACCTTCTTCCATTAAATATTTGTTAGGGCCTATTTTAGTAGGGAATTCGTTTTCACCATAAGGTCGGCAACTATATGGCGTACGCTTTAACAACATTGGGTATGTTTGTGTGGTATCTTTAGGGGAATAAATTGTGGTGTGCAATTTTATACCATCACGCATTTCTATACTAACTTCTTTTTTTGTGTAATGCTGCTCTACATAAGATAAATCAGTATGTTCACTACTTTTTTTTGTTGTTTTTTTACAAGCAATTAATGTTATGCTAAAGCATAATAACACAAGTATTTTTTTCATGACTGTTGTTAGTTTTTAGAGAGGCTAAATATATTCAATAAAAGTCAAAAAAATGTTAATGGTTTTCTAAAGGCAAAAAATTAAAACTTACACCATCAAACAAACCTTTATCACTCAATTTTAACTCTGGAATAACCAACAATGCCATAAAACTTAAGGACATAAAAGGTGCTTTTAGTTTACTTCCTAAGGTTTTTGCTTGTTTATCTAGTTTTTCGTACTGATTACCAACGGTCTCAGCATTTTGATCACTCATAATTCCCGCCATTGGTAATGGCATACTGTGACTGTTTTTATTAGATACCACAGAAATTCCTCCTTTACTATCAATAGTTAAATTAACTGCTTTACAAATAGCTTCGTCACTAACACCAACGGCAACTATATTGTGCGAATCGTGTGCTACAGAGCTTGCAATAGCACCTTCTTTTAATCCAAATCCTTTTATAAAAGCTACTGCAGGTTTGGTATTATTGTATCTGTTAACAACCGTTATTTTTAAAATATCTTCTGAAGTATTTGATATTATATTTCCATTTTCAATGTGAGCTTTTGCTTCTAATCTTTTGGTTATTAACTCGCCATCAAAGGCTTGGATAACATTTATTGTTGAACCTGTTGAAGGTATCTTAAAGTCTAATATTTTCTTTTTTTCTGTGTCAAATTTATTTAAGGTTTTAAACGGAACATGCTTTACAAACGAGGTGCTATTTTTAAAAACACAGTTACCGTTTATGTATGTTTCAAGCACTTTAAAATCCTTTAAATCCTCTACAACTATTACATCGGCTTGATCACCTTTTTCTAGTAACCCAACATCTAAATTATAATGTTTTACAGGATTTATACAAGCTACTTGAAGCACTTTAAAAATATCTACTCCTTTAGCTACGGCACGTTTACAAAGTTGATTAATGTGCCCTAACAATAAATCGTCTGGATGTTTATCATCGCTACAAAACATCATGTTTTCAAAATGGTCTGGTAGCAAATCTATCAACGCTTCAAAGTTTTTAGCTGCGCTTCCTTCTCTAATAATGACTTTCATGCCTTTTTGAAGCTTCTCTAAACCTTCATTGTAAGTGAAACATTCATGATCTGTCGTAATTCCTGCAGAAATATAGCTATCCAAATCCTGGCCTGTTACTCCTGGCGCATGACCATCAATAGGTTTGTTATATTGTTTCGCCCAGGCTATTTTTTTCATGACTTCTAAATCACGACTTAACACACCTGGATAATTCATCATTTCGGCTAAATATTTAATATCGGGGTTTTGCAGTAAGGTTTTAATACCTTCTGAATCAATGATTGCCCCAGCAGTTTCAAAAGCTGTTGCTGGCACACAAGATGGTGCGCCAAAATTGAATTTAAACGGTGTTTGTTTGCCATTTTCAATCATAAATTTAACTCCTTTAACACCTAAAACATTTGCTATTTCATGAGGATCGGAAACCGTTGCTACTGTGCCATGTTTTACTGCTATTTTAGCGAATTCACTTGGTACTAACATGGAACTTTCTATATGAATATGCGCATCGACAAATCCAGGCAAAATATAGTTTTGAATAGGATGATCTTTTTCTACAATAGACGTGATTTTTTCACCTTCTATTGTAACTTCACCTTTAAATATTCTTTTATTTAAAATATCAACAATATTACCTTGTAATGTCATTTTTGTTCTTTTAGTAAAACTAAAACATTTCTCATAAAAAAAGCGGGAAAAAATCCCGCTTTAATGTTTTATACGTTTCTTATTAATTGTCTTTAAACTTGGTTATACCACTCATCATCCATTCAAAATACTCATTGGCATCTGGTGTATATCCTACGGTTTTTGTTAAATCGCTACCATTTATATCTTGAATAACATATAAGGGCTGCGCATTTGTATTATATCGTTTCTGTTGAAATTCCAACCACTTCTGTCCGTAAGTTCTAATTTTATTTCCAGAAAACTCTGATTCGTATTGTTCGTCTTTTGGTAATTTTTCTCTATCATCAACATATAACGAGATAAGCACCAACTCATTATTAAGCAACTTGAATATGCGATCGTTTATCCACACTTGCTCTTCCATTTTACGACAATTTACGCAGGTAATTCCTGTAAAGTCAAGCATAACGGGTTTATTCACCGATTTGGCATAGGCTAAACCAGTATCGTAATCGTGAAACGCTATAATATCATGTGGCCCAAAATGTGCGCCTTTTGGTAACTCGCGCACTTCTTTCGATGTCGCTGTTGTTCCCACTTGTTTTTTCATATAACCAACGCCATAAGGCGATTCGCTATTGGTACTCATTGGTGGTGGAAATCCGCTAATTAATTTAAGTGGTGCGCCCCAAAGTCCAGGAATCATATATACTGTAAAAGCTAATGTTACGATGGCTAAACTTAATCGGCCAACCGAAATATGGTTTAATGGTGAATCGTGAGGTAATTTAATTTTTCCTAAAAGATAAAGTCCTAACGTTCCAAAAATAGCTATCCAAATGGCAATAAAGACTTCACGTTCTAAGAAGTGCCATTCTAATACCAAATCGACCATAGACAGGAACTTGAATGCAAAAGCTAATTCTAAGAATCCTAATACTACTTTTACCGTGTTTAACCAACCTCCCGATTTTGGCATAGAATTTAACCAACTTGGGAAAAAGGCAAACAATGCAAATGGCAATGCAATTGCCGAAGAAAACCCTAGCATACTTACAATAGGCGCAATACCACCTTTAGTTGCGGCGTCTAATAAAGCTGTTCCTGCAATAGGAAAAGTACACGAAAATGATACTACAGCTAAGGCTAAAGCCATAAAAAATATGCCTAAAATCCCGCCTTTGTTTGCACCTTGATCGACTTTATTAACCCAAGAATTAGGTAGCATAATTTCGAAAGCACCTAAAAATGAGAATGCAAAAATGACTAAAGCAAAAAACATTATGGTATTAAACGTCACCCCTGTAGAAAACTCATACATGGCATTACTACCAAACATGGCAGAAACTGCTGTACCTAAAAGCGTATAAATTACAATAATAAAAAGCCCATAAAGTAGCGCATTTTTAATACCTGATGCTCTGTTTTTACTCTGTTTGGTAAAGAAGCTTACCGTCATAGGAATCATTGGGAACACACATGGTGTGAGCAACACTAAAAAACCTAGAAAAAAGGCCGTAAAGAATATTTTTAGTAAGCCTTTAGATTCTTCTGTATCGTCTATAGTTTCTGCTTCTGAATCACTTTTATCTGTATCTGTTTTACTAGATGAAATAGTTGTTTTCTCTTCGGTACCTTGTGTAGTATTGTTAAGGTTAAAATCTATGGTTTTAAATTTGTAAATGCAACGTTCATCATCGCAAGCTTGGTAAGCTATTTCGACAGAAACTGTTTTTAAGGTATCTTCTAAAACTTCTATTTTTTGAGAGAAAGTAGCTTCACCATCAAAAAAATTCAATTGCATGTCAAACACCTTATCGTACTCGGTAATAGATTCGCTTTCTGTTACTTTTCCTATAAGCTTAAAGCTTTTATCGACTTGTGTAGAATCGAAAAGAAACTCTGTTGGTAATGGCCCGTCTTCTGGAAGATGTTGTGAATACAAATGCCAATGGTCTTCTATATCGGCTTTAAAAATAAGTTCGTATGCGCTTTCTGAAGTTTTCTTAACTTCATGAGTCCATGTTACGGGTTCTAAAATTTGGGATTGAACATTAAAAAAGGTAACAAAAGTTAAGATTAATGTTGCTAAAAATGACTTCATATTTATTGCAATTGAATTTTTATAACTTGTTTAGTTTGTTGCGTTACTTTATATCTGTTGTCGGCACGATACCCAATAATCCAAACAATATCGTTGCCAGAACAAAGTACCAAAATACGTTCTTTTTCAAGTAAGGACACTTTCTCATCTTTTAAGTATTTGCTTACTTTTTTTTTACCACGCATTCCAAAGGGATAAAAATAGTCGCCTTTTTGCCATTGTCTTACACACAACGGGTATTTTAACAAATCTTTATCAATGTAAATAATATTTGCTGTTGTTTTGGTAATATGTTCAACTTCTTGAAACGACAACTTTCCTAAGGGAGTTATCATGTTATTTTGGCCTTCCTTAATTTGAAGTTTTAGTTTCTCGTTACTTAGATTGCTGTTTTTTGACAAAATAAGATAATCTCGATCCTTTAATAACGTGTAATTTTCGGATAATACTTGTTTACCTGATTGGGCTGTAAGTAAATTTATAACATCGTTCCATTCTGAGAATCCGTAAGGTGATAATATTTGATATAAATAGGCTTTAGGGCTTGATAGTGCTTGAATTTTTTCAATATTAAAATAAATAGTTTCTTCAGAAACCTTATCAACAACCGCATTATACACAGCGTCTACTCTATCTTGAATAATAGTTTCACTTTCTTGTAGATAATGTTGTGTTTTTTGAAAATTTTGTAAAAACGTAGGGTTTAGGGCTTTTAATTTTGGAATAACCTCGTGACGTAAGCTATTTCGCAAATATTTTGTTGAGGCATTACTACTATCTTCGCGCCAAGACAACTTATATTCTTTAGCATATGCTTCAATTTGTGCTCTTGAAAACGGCAATAATGGCCTAACAACATAGTCATTAATTTCTGGAATACCAGAAAGCCCTTCTATTCCTGTACCACGAGAAAGATTAATTAAAAATGTTTCCAAATCATCATCGGCATGATGTGCTGTAAGTACATAATCGAACTCGAGTTGTTTGGTTAATTCTTGAAACCAATGGTAACGTAATTCTCTTGCAGCCATTTGCGTTGACAATTTATGATTTTGGGCATAACTTGTTGTATCAAAATTTTGAATAAAAGCTTCTATTTCTAGGTTTTCTGCTAAATCAACCACAAACTTTTCATCGTTATCGCTCTCTTCTCCTCTAAGATTAAAATTACAATGTGCTAAACTGATAGAATATTTTAAAGCATGTAACGCATGAGTTAGCACCACACTATCGATACCTCCAGAAATAGCTATAAGCAAGTTACTGTCTTTAAGAAACGGTAGTGTTTTAGTTAAATGTTCTTGTAAAGCTTTAATCATGTTTCAAAAATACTATTTTAATTTTCCAAAACCTCTCGCATTGCTTTAGCTTTAATTAAACATTCTTCATATTCTTTTACAGGGTTACTTTTTGCTGTTATGGCGCCACCAACCGAATAAGATACGTATTGTTTGGTTTTGTTATATAAAATGCTTCTAATAATAACGTTAAAATCGAAGTCTCCAGAAGGCGAAATATAACCCACTGTACCAGAATATACGCCACGTTTTGTTTCTTCTAAATCTTCTATAATTTTCATGGCAGAGACTTTTGGTGCGCCTGTCATGCTTCCCATTGGGAATGTGGTTTTAAGGATATCGATAGGATGTGTATTCTCATTAACTGTTGATGTAACTGTAGATATCATTTGGTGCACTTGTGGAAATGTATACACTTCGCATAATTCCTCAACAGTAACACTTCCTTTTGTAGCTGTTTTAGACAAATCGTTACGCACCAAATCTACAATCATAATATTTTCGCTACGCTCTTTTTCATCTATCTTTAAAGCTTCTTTTAGCTCTTTATCTTCCATAAAATTGGTGGAGCGTTTTGCTGTTCCTTTTATAGGTTGTGAAATAATGGTATTACCTTGTTTTTTTAGATAACGTTCCGGTGAAGCAGAAAGTATATACTTATCTTCAAATTTTAAAAATGTAGCAAATGGTGGTTTTGAAATTCCATTTAAGTTATTATAAATAGATAATGGATTTAGCATTATTTGCTCTGCATAAAATTCTTGACAAAAATTAGCTTCATAGATATCGCCTCTATGAATATGTTCCAGCATATTTTCTACCTTATTGTAATATTCATCTTTATGAAGACGTCGTTTTATTTTTAATTTTTGATGATCGTTTTCCGTTTCTTTATTAGTATTTTGAATAGTATCTATGTCATCTTCAATCTCATCATCAACCATATTTAAATACTGCATAACAACTTCTTCTCCTTTAATAAAGAAAAGTTTTTTGGGTTGAAAAAACATGAGCTCTGGAAATTTTAAGCCATCAAAATTATTAGAATTTAGGGTTTCAACATCGTTTTTTAAATCATAAGACAGGTAACCAAAAATCCAATCGTTTGTATTGGTTTGGTATTCTTTTAAGTTTTGAAAAGCGTCGTGATAATCGGTAGAAATAGAGGTTAGTGCATCTACAGCTAACACAGCATCGAAATTAGAATAGGCTTTTTTAAAGTTATTAGAATCTAACCAAACTACCTCGTAAAACTGTTGTGCCCAAGCTAATAATTGCTTTTTAAAACTAGTTATATTGTTAGGCTTATATGTATATGTTTTTCGCAAGGGCTAAGCATTATTTTTGCAAAGTACCGAATAAATGCTCTAGCTTACAAATACACTTTAATGAAAATAAAAAAAGCCCTTTTCAATTAAGAAAAGGGCAAGCAAGATAATCGCTGTTTCAAAAAAAAACTCCTAACAATTTATTAACCCTAAACAAATTTAGCTTTTAATTTCAACTTGATTATCTACTATTTCCTTAATAGGCACTATGAGCTTTCCCTGCTCAGTTTTTAATGTTATTGTTATATCATTTACGGCTACTATTTCTCCAGTTACTCCATTAAACGATACAACTTGTCCTAATACAAATAAACGTCTTGTATAGTATGCTTTTAATAAGCTATCTACAACATCTCTAGCGCCTAAACCAACAGCTAATGCTAATGCTAACAGGAAGCCTGCAAGAATCATGGTTATATTATTGGTGATTATACCCGTATCTATTCCGGCTTGATTTAAAGCTGTTATAGTGATGAATGTAAAAAGGATTAAAAAGACTATGCTACTTATTATTTTACCACCAGAAAACCCTACTTCTTTAAAGAATTTTTGTAGTGCGTTTTTTACAAATCCAGCAATATAAAGCCCTATTAAAAACAATGCTATTGCACTAATTAATTGTGGTAAGTAGCGAAGTAGATTGCTTATTTCTTCCGAAATAATAGTCCACTCCATAATTTGAGTTGCTAAAATTAAAAATATTAAAAACAATCCCCATTTAGCGAATGCAGACACTATATTTATAATATTGAAGTTAAGTTTTTTGTCTCCAAAAAACTTAATATCGTTAAGCTTATCGTCTAACTTATCGGCTTTAATTATTCCTAATGCCTTTTTAATGATTTTAACCACTATTTTTGTTAAAATCCATCCTATTAAGAGAACTACAAAGGCTCCTAAAATTTTAGGCACTACTGCAATTACATCATTCCATATTGATGACAGTGAGTTTAGAAGCATATCCTTCCACTCATTAATTTTATTCATGTTGATTAGTTTTTATATATTCTTTCTTTTACTTAATGTTCTTTCTATAACATCGCCTACATTTATTGCAAATAACCTTGATAAGTCCATCAAGAATTTTGCAAAAGCAATATCTTTCATAACCTTACCTTTAAGCTCTTCTGGAGCTGCCCTTAAAGGTTTTTGCAATTCTTTAAACGGGTTTTCCATAACTAAAGCGTATTATATGCGTTAATTAATTTATCCTTGGCACGTTTTAACCTCATTTTCACAGCGCTTCCACCTATGCCTAGTATGCCTTCCAATTCATTAATAGTCAAGTAGTCTTGATACTTAAGTAGTATGATCATTTTATCGTTTGGGGGGATTTTTTCTAATGCTATTTTAAGTTTATCAACTTTCATTTGGTACAAGCTATAATCTTCTTCCTCGTAGCTTTCTTCTTTTATTTCTTTAGCCTCTACTGCATTTTTTTCAATCTTCTTAGCATTATTTCTTGTCACATAATTAACACAATGATTATATGTAAATGCATACAGCCATGTTGAAAATTTCGATTTTCCTTTAAAAGACGACAATTTAACAAATAGCTTTAAAAACACATCTTGTGTTAAATCTTTGGCCTCGTCTGCACTTTTTGCAAAACCATAACATTTATTATAAACCAAATCGGCATATCTATCATACAGTATCTCAAAAAGAACAGTATCATTAGACTGTGTAATCTTAGCTACAAGATCTTCATCTGTCATTTTTTTTGAAATACAATTCGGCCTCAATTATTACTATTCGTTTAGGTTATCTATTTTTTAGACACACTATTTTTTAAGAGGTCACATTAAACTTATTTTTTTTATTTAAATAGTCAATATGCTAAAAAACAGAATGTTATTCGTTTTATATTTTATGGGGCGAGTTAAATCAAATAAAGAATACCAAAAACAATACCGTTTTTATACGAAATCTTTATTCTAAGATAAAAAGTGGTCGCTTTTTTATCTTACTTTTATAATTTGATATGGTTTACTGTTTACCACATCGTGGTTTTATTAGACGTAAGACATTAATAAAACTTTACAATACTCTAGTCTTTAAACTGAAATAAGATGAAGGTAATTTAAAAATTGTTCTGTTTATTAGAGAAGTCATTACATGCTAATATTATTATACAATAACGATTCATCATTTCGTTATATAACTATTATTATTTATATATTTTACCAGTGAAACACTTTTACAACAAGATCCTTCCAAAGCTAGAACCTTTTAACTTTAACAAACACTTTACCTCACAGTTAAAAGATATTAAATGGGTTCTTATTAATGGTATAGCAAATAAAAAAGTTGTTTATGTTTTTAAAAATGAAACAAATCTAGAAATAATCGAAAATTCAAAAATAATTAACACGTCATGGCAACATATTGCTGCTAATTTCATTTCTATAAAAACTGAAGATGGTGAACAAATAGTCTCGTTACATTACAAAGATGATGACTTGCTAGTAATTAATAAAAAAGGTACCGAAGATTATGCTTTTTTTGTAGATGAAAGTAGTTATGAAAATGACTTAAATACAGAAGAAGATTTGAAAAACTTTTTATTAAATAAGTATATAAATAAAGCTAAAAATCTTATTAAAGAGCATGAGTTTTATTACATAAAGAACTTTAAAGAATATGGCCCTTATAGTGTAACCGAACTTTTAGAGCGCGTTAAAAACAATTTAGCAGATGAACGCTGCTTTGTTCGTGATATAAACGAACATGATTATAATAATCGTATTCGTATTTCAGATTTACTTCGAGAATTATAAACAAAAAGCGCAAACTAAGAGTTTGCGCTTTTTGTTTATTGATAAAATTACTTTTTAAACATGCAAAGCACGATCATCGGTTGCAGCTAATGCCGCTTCTTTAATCGCTTCGGTAAAAGTTGGGTGTGCATGAGACATTCTGGAAACGTCTTCAGCTGAGGCTCTGTACTCCATAGCTACAACAGCTTCTGCTATCATATCGGCAGCACGAGCACCAATCATGTGTACACCTAAAATTTCATCTGTATTTTTATCGGCTAATACTTTTACAAAACCATCAATATCCATACTTGCTCTAGAACGTCCTAAAGCACGCATTGGAAACTGACCAACTTTATAATTAACACCAGCTTCTTTAAGTTGTTCTTCGGTTTTACCAACTGCAGCAACTTCTGGCCACGTATATACAACACCTGGAATTAAGTTATAATCGATATGTGGTTTTTGCCCAGCAATAGTTTCGGCAACAAACACCCCTTCTTCTTCGGCTTTATGTGCTAGCATAGCGCCTTTTACAACATCGCCAATTGCGTAAATATTACTTGCGGTGGTTTGTAAATGGGCGTTAACTTCTACTTGTCCTCTATCGTTAAGTTTTACGCCAGCAGCTTCGGCATTTAAGCCATCGGTATACGGTTTACGCCCTACCGATACTAAACAGTAATCGCCTTTAAACTCTACTTCATTACCTTTTTTATCGTCTGCTTTTACGATAACATCATCACCCACACGCTCAACAGACTTTACTTTGTGAGAAGCTTTCATATTAAACTTCTCCTTTTTAAAGACTTTATTTAACTCTTTAGATAACCCGGCATCCATAGTAGGGATAATACGATCCATATACTCTACTACAGTTACTTCGGCTCCTAAACGTTTGTAAACTTGACCAAGTTCAAGACCAATAACGCCACCTCCAATTATAATTAAGTGTTTTGGCACTTCTTTTAGCTTTAACGCTTCTGTAGAAGTTATAATACGTTCTTTGTCTATCTCTATAAAAGGTAAAGTAGAAGGCTTAGATCCTGTAGCAATAATGGTGTTTTTTGCTTCAATTTCTTCTTCTTTTTCTCCTTTAATAGTGATATGCGTAGCATCTTTAAAACTTCCTACTCCTTGGTAAACATCAACCTTATTTTTTTTCATCAAGAAATCGATTCCGCCAGTAGTTTGATCTACAACTGTTTGTTTACGGGCAATCATTTTCTCTAGATTTACTTTAATGTCACCAGGTATTTCTATACCATGATCTTCAAAGTGTTTTACAGCATCTTCGTAATGGTGTGAAGAATCTAAAAGTGCTTTACTAGGAATACATCCTACGTTAAGACAAGTTCCACCAAGTACAGAATATTTTTCTATGATTGCGGTTTTCATTCCTAGTTGAGCGCAACGAATGGCAGCTACATATCCACCAGGACCAGAGCCAATAATGGCTACATCGTATGAGTTCATAAGATTGTTTTTTTCGTATTTATTAAAACGATAACAAAAATACGAATTTCCTTTTACTCAGCACCGTTTTAAAAGGGCTTAATTTTAATTTACTAAACTGTGATAGCTGTGGTGTGTTTTACTTCATTTATAACAAACATACTATGTGTGCTTCCAATATGATTTATAGAGGTTAATTTATTCACTAAAAACTCCCTAAAGGCTTCCATATCTTTTACTACAACTTGTATTAAATAGTCGTAATCGCCACTAATATGATAGCAAGACATGACTTCTTCTAGCTTCGTGACCTCTTTTTCAAACTGAACCACATAATCGTGAGCATGTTGCACTAGTTTAATATGACAAAACACCACAAAAGATTTATTAATGGCTTCCTTTTTTATTAGCGCAACATACTTATCGATTACACCTGATTTTTCAAGCTTTTTTATACGCTCGTAAACGGCAGTTACCGAAAGGTTTAACTTTAACGATAATGCTTTAGTGGTTTGCTTACAATCGTCCTGTAATAAGGCGATTAATCTCTTATCTACTGAATCTAAAATCATCTTATTTGAAAATTATTCTAACATCGTAATTAAAATATTAAAATTACAATAAAAACAACTAAAATATAAACCATATATAGAATAAAAATCTATAATAATAAATTAACATTGATTATTAACCTGCTTATTCCGAATTTTGAAGTATTAACATCTAAAAAAATATGTCATGGCTTTTAAACCCGCAAACAACATACAAGACTTACAATATTTTGGAGAATTTGGAGGCGTGAATCCCTCTATTTCAGATTCATCAACTTATACCTTTTTATCGGCGAAAACAATGTTTGATACTTTTGAAGGAAATGCCGATGGTTGCTACCTTTATTCACGTCATTCATCACCGTCGAATCTATATCTTGGTGAAGCTTTAGCCGCCATGGAAGGTACCGAAACTGCCACTGTAACTGCTTCAGGAATGGGCGCGATTACTCCTGTAATTATGCAGTTGTGTCATGCTGGAGATCACGTAGTTTCTAGCCGCACTATTTATGGCGGCACCTATGCCTTTTTAAAAAATTTCGCACCTAAACTCAACATCAACACCACATTTGTCAATATTACTAAACTAGACGTTGTTGAAGCTGCTATCACCAAAAACACTAAAGTACTGTATTGCGAAACCGTAAGCAATCCATTACTTGAAGTAGCTGATATTAAAGAACTTTCTGAATTAGCCAAAAAGTATAACTTACAATTGGTTGTAGACAACACTTTTTCACCACTATCAATTTCCCCTGCAAAATTAGGGGCTGATGTTGTCATTCATAGTTTAACAAAATTTATTAATGGCTCATCTGATACTGTTGGTGGAGTTATTTGTGGCACACAAGAATTTATCGATACTCTTAGAAACGTAAACGATGGTGCATGCATGCTTTTAGGAGCTACTATGGATAGTCTTCGCGCTGCTTCTATTTTAAAAAACTTGCGTACATTACATATACGTATGCAACAACACAGTAAAAATGCACAGTACCTTGCCGAAAAATTTGAAAACGATGGTTTAAAAACTGTTTATCCAGGATTGCAATCTCACCCTTCTCACAAGGTTTTCAAAAATATGATGAATGATAAATATGGATTTGGCGGTATGCTAACTATAGATGTTGGATCTTTAGATAAAGCCAATACCTTAATGGAAATGATGCAAGATAAAAACTTGGGTTACCTAGCAGTTAGTTTAGGGTTTTACAAAACACTATTCTCTGCTCCTGGTACATCTACCTCTTCCGAAATTCCTGAAGAAGAACAACAAGACATGGGGCTAAGCGATGGGTTAATTCGTTTTTCTATTGGTCTTGATGCCGATATAGAACGTACCTATAATATGATGCACACATGCATGAAAGACTTACATATACTCTAAAGTCTTTTTTAAAAATAATTGTTTAAGCCCAACATATTTAATGTTGGGCTTTTTTAGTGTATTTGCAAAACTTCGGCTAATGTCGTAACATTACAATCCAAATTAACTAACTAACATTTATGGAAAGCCAAGATATTAAGCCTAGACAACCACAAGACGAACATATTGTAAGTAATAAAGAATTAAATATTTGGGAAGCATTAATTCCTGTTTTTGCCTTGGTTGTCATGCTATTTTATAACGTGTTTTTTGTTTATGGCGATGACGCTTTAAGCGGAAGTAACCAGTTTATTTTACTTTTAGGAGCTGCTGTAGCAGCTATCGTAGGCTTTTTTAATAATGTATCTTTCGACCAAATGGTTGAAGAAGTCGCTGAAAATGTAAAATCAACCTCAGGCGCCATTATTATTTTATTAATGGTTGGTGCCTTAGCGGGAACATGGTTAATTAGTGGTATTATTCCAACCATGATTTACTACGGACTTCAAATTTTAAACCCTACTATTTTCTTAGCTGCCAGTGTGGTTATTTGTGCTATTATTTCTATTGCAACTGGCAGTAGTTGGACAACCTCGGCTACCGTTGGTATTGCTTTAATTGGAATTGGAGAAACTCTTGGCATTTCTTTAGGAATGACTGCCGGGGCTGTGTTGTCTGGTGCATATTTTGGAGATAAAATGTCGCCACTTAGCGACACGACCAACCTGGCTCCTGCTATGGCTGGAACCGATTTATTTACACATATTCGTTATATGGCTTTTACAACTGTGCCTACAATTACAGTAGCATTATTTGTATTCATTATTATTGGTCTTAATATAGATACTACAGGTACTCCCGATATTTCAGATAAACTTGCAGCAATCGATGGCGCTTTTACTATTTCGCCTTGGCTATTTTTAGTTCCTGCAGCTGTTATCTTTTTAATCGTAAAAAAAACATCCCCGTTAATTGCCCTACTAATAGGAACCCTTTTGGGTGGTGTTGCCGCCATAATTGCACAACCCGATATTGTAGCTAATATTGCTGGTAGCGATTCGTTAACTTTTAAAGCCGCTTATCGTGGTGTTATGGATGCCATTACTGTTGATGTTGCTGTAGAAACCTCTAGTGCAGAACTAAACGATTTATTTTCTTCTGGTGGTATGAGTGGTATGCTAGGTACTATTTGGCTTATTGTCTGCGCTATGGTATTTGGTGGTATTATGGATGCTATTGGCGCATTAAGCAGAATTAGTAAAGCCTTATTAAGTTTAGCATCTTCAACTTTTGGATTGTTTGCCAGTACAGTAGCAAGTTGTTTAGCTTTAAATGTTACTGCTTCCGATCAATATTTAGCGTTAGTAGTACCCGGAAAAATGTTTAAAAAAGCTTATGAAGACAAAGGACTTGCTCCAGAAAATTTAAGTAGAACACTAGAAGATTCAGGAACTGTGACTTCCGTTTTAGTGCCTTGGAATACTTGTGGCGCCTACCAAAGTGGTGTTTTAGGAGTTTCGGTGGCCGATTATTTCTTCTATGCTATTTTTAATTGGTTAAGCCCATTTATGACCCTACTTTTTGCTGCTTTTTCAATCAAAATAAAACAGCTGACAAGATAAATACAACAAAACCTCACAAATATTATTAATTTATTAAAACCACACGCTATTAAATAGCGATTTAATAAAACGTAAGCTGGTTTTTTAACACAATTATCATTTTCTATTTAACAATAGTATTAAATAATTAAAATCAATTTTAAATCTTGATTTTGTGCGTAACTTTGTACTCAATTCAAACGGAAATATTAACAATTAAATAAAACACAAACTATGGCATTCGTAGGAAAAAAATTCCCAAATTTAAATGTAGACGCAATGAACGATATGGGCGATACATTTAAACTTAACGTACTAGAAGAAGCAGTAAACAATAAGAAAAAAGTAGTACTTTTTTGGTACCCAAAAGACTTTACTTTTGTTTGCCCAACAGAATTACATGCATTTCAAGCTGCTATGGCAGAGTTTGAAAAAAGAAACACAATTGTAATTGGTGCTTCTTGTGATACTCCTGAAGTTCACTTTGCTTGGTTAAACACACCAAAAGATAATGGTGGTATTGAAGGTGTAACGTATCCAATTCTTGCCGATTCGAACAGAAACCTTGCTTCTACTTTAGGTATTTTAGATATCACTAACGAAACTTACAACGAAGAAACTGGTGTTGTAACAGTAGATGGAGATAATGTAACTTACAGAGCGACTTATATTATCGATGAAGAAGGTATCGTGCAACACGAAAGTATTAACAACATGCCATTAGGTAGAAACGTAAACGAATACTTACGTATAATTGATGCTCTAACTCACGTACAAGAAAAAGGTGAAGTTTGCCCTGCAAACTGGGAAGAAGGAAAAGATGCCATGAACGCCAACAGAGACGGTGTTGCAGATTACCTTAAAGCACACTTAAACTAATATATATGGTTAAGGAATTAGATCAAGATAATTTAGCCGATTTAGTATCTAATAACGACACTGTAGTCGTGCAATTTTCAGCTGGATGGTGTGGAAATTGTCGAATTATGAAACCAAAATTCAAAAAACTGGCTTCAGAAAACGAGACTATGGCGTTTGTTATTGCTGATGCAGAAAAATTCCCAGAATCAAGAAAATTAGCAACTGTAGATAACTTACCTACGTTTGCTACATTTCAAAATGGAGAATTTAAAAGTCAAGTTCAAACTAATAAGTTTGATGTGTTAAAAGAATTGGTTAACGACGTTAAATAACAAACAATGAAGTTACCAGTAATAAAGCATTTAACACAATTTATAGAAGACAATGACGAAGATTTCGTTATTGAAACTATTGAAACCCTAGAAGCATTAACAGAAGTTCCTTCGTTAAAAGATGAAGAGCTAGATGTTATAGGAGAATTAATCTCCAACATGTATGGTGCCGTTGAAGTCAATAAAATGATAAAAGATGGAACACCAAAAAAAGACGCCTTAAATGGTTTTATGAAACGCGTCATGGGGTCAATAGACACCTAAGCAACTCCTTAAGTTGATTAATAGCAACCTAAAAGCCTTTTGTTAATTTTAGCAAAAGGCTTTTTTTTATGCTAAATTTACCATAAAACAAAATACATTCCTCTTGAATAACAAAGAATCCTTCATAAAAAACAGGCTAAAAAGTATTGGCTATGCTAGTAAAGGTGCCATAATACTTTTAAAAACAGAATCTAGTATACAAATACAATTTGTTATTGCTATAATTGTAACTACCTTAGGTTTTTATTTTAATATTTCTAATTCAGAATGGATGATGCAAATGTTTGCTATTGGCTTAATTATAACTGCTGAAGGACTAAATACAGCCATAGAAAAAATGGCCGATTTTATCCATCCAGAACATCATAAAAAAATTGGATTTATAAAAGACATTGCAGCTGGCGCAGTGTTTATAGCAGCTTTAACCGCTATAATTGTTGGATTAATTATCTACTTACCTAAGATATTCTAAATACAATTATATAATAGGATAAACGTTTGTAATTTGTATTTTTGCTAACCAAATACCGCATGAATGGCGAAAACTAAAAAGAAAACAAAAACTTCAAAAAAACGACAATTTAAACGTCCAAGTTTAACACTATCCAATCAACAAAAACTCGTATTGGGTAGTTTTTTAGTTATTTTCGGATTACTTCTTTTTATATCATTTATTTCGTATTTCTTTACTGGACATGCCGATGAGAGTGTGTTAACCGAGTTTTCATCGCGTGATGTTGAGGCCAAAAATTGGTTAAGTAAATCAGGAGCTTGGCTAAGCGACTTTTTTATAAAAAAAGGCTTTGGTGTTGCTGCATTTATATTCTCTGGACTATTTATTCTTTCCGGTTTTTTTGTGTTTTCTAATGCCAATAAAGCCAAGTTAAGAAAACATTGGATTTGGGGAACATTAGTTGCTATATGGCTGTCTGTTACTTTAGGGTTCTTTACTAGTAAAGTTGATGTTTTAGGTGGCACTATTGGGTTTGAAATAAATTCATTTTTACAAGACTACTTAGGAAGAATAGGCACTATTTTACTCCTTATTTTTGGGCTTATCACTTATCTAGCTATTAGATTTAATCTAACTGCAGACAATTTTAAAGCGTTATTAACATCTGCTAAAAAAGATCTGAAAAGTGATTTTGAAAATACCACAAAAGATACCGATACAAAACCTATTATTGATAACGATCTTACAGCTGAAGCCGAAGACATAAAATCAACTTTCGACCTTGATTCAAAAACAGATACTTCCAATTCTAAAGAAGAGAAAGCAAAAGAAACCACAAAGAGTGATTTAGAAATTTCTACACCAGTTGAAGAAGAAAAAGAAGATGATATAGCTATTGAAGTAGAACAAGCTCCCGAAGAAGAAGCTGAAAGCGATAACTTATCGAATAAACTAGTAGAAGATTTTGGAGAATTCGACCCTAAATTAGAGCTAAGTAAATTTCAATTTCCACCACTAGATTTACTCAAAAAATACGATAGTGAAGGCATTACCATAAATCAAGAAGAGCTAGAAGAAAACAAAAACAGAATTGTTGAAACCCTTAACAATTACAAAATTGGTATTTCTAGTATTAAAGCCACCATTGGACCAACTGTAACACTTTACGAGATTGTTCCAGAAGCTGGCGTTAGGATTTCTAAAATTAAAAACCTTGAAGACGATATAGCACTATCGCTTTCGGCATTAGGTATTCGTATTATTGCTCCTATTCCAGGACGTGGTACCATAGGTATTGAAGTCCCTAATAAAAATTCGACTATTGTTTCCATGCGTTCTGTAATTGCTTCACAAAAGTTTCAAAAAGCAGAAATGCACCTACCAATTGCTTTAGGTAAAACCATTAGTAACGAAACCTTTGTTGTCGATTTAGCCAAAATGCCACATATGCTTATGGCAGGTGCTACAGGGCAAGGTAAATCGGTTGGTTTAAATGCGGTATTAACATCATTATTGTATAAAAAACATCCCGCTGAAGTTAAGTTTGTACTTGTAGATCCTAAAAAAGTAGAATTAACACTATACAACAAAATTGAGCGTCATTATTTAGCTAAATTGCCCGATAGCGAAGAAGCCATAATCACCGATAACACCAAGGTTATAAACACCTTAAATTCGCTTTGTATAGAAATGGACGATCGTTACGAACTGCTTAAAAATGCTATGTGTCGTAACATTGCCGAGTACAATGCTAAATTTAAAGCCAGAAAATTAAATCCCAACGATGGGCATCGTTTTCTACCCTACATTGTTTTAGTCGTAGATGAGTTTGCCGATTTAATTATGACAGCTGGTAAAGAAGTAGAAACACCAATTGCTCGTTTAGCTCAGTTAGCACGTGCTATTGGTATTCATTTAATTATTGCTACGCAACGTCCATCGGTTAATGTTATTACTGGTATTATAAAAGCCAATTTCCCAGCACGTATTGCGTTTAGGGTAACCTCTAAAATAGATTCTCGTACCATTTTAGATGGTGCCGGAGCCGATCAATTAATTGGTCGTGGTGATATGCTATACACACAAGGCAACGACATGATACGACTTCAGTGTGCGTTTGTAGATACACCAGAAGTTGAAAAAATAACCGATTTTATTGGATCGCAAAAAGCCTATCCAGATGCTTATCTATTACCAGAATATGTTGGGGAAGAAAGTGGCACAAGTCTTGATGTAGATATAGATGATAGAGATAAATTGTTTAGAGATGCTGCCGAAATAATAGTAAACGCCCAACAAGGATCGGCTTCCCTACTCCAACGTAAATTAAAATTAGGCTATAATAGAGCTGGTAGAATTATAGATCAATTAGAGGCAGCTGGAATTGTAGGTGGATTTGAAGGCAGTAAAGCGAGACAAGTATTAGTACCAGATCTTGCAGCTCTTAATCAGTTATTAGAAGATGAAAAACAATAATTTTTTGAAACACAGTATAATGAAGAATGTATTTTTAATTGTAACACTATTAATATCAGCGTTTAGCTTTTCACAAGATAAAAAAGCAGAAACACTCCTAAACGATGTGTCTAATAAAGCTAAAGCCTACAAAAATATATCTATAGACTTTAAATACACCTTAGAAAACCTTTCTGAAAACATTAAGCAAGAAACAAGAGGCGATGTTGTTCTTGAAGGCAATAAATACCGCTTAAATATTTTAGGGTCGACAAGAGTTTATGATGGTAAAACACTTTACAGTATTAGCCCAGATGATGATGAAGTCACTATTTCAACAGAAAATGCTGATGATGAAAATAGTATTACACCAAGTAAAATGCTAACATTTTACGAAGATGGCTACACCTACAACATGGATATTACGCAAAATGTTAAAGGACGTAAAATTCAGTATGTTAAGTTAACACCAATCGACTCTAACGCCGAAATAAAATATGTTTTATTAGGTATCGATGCACAAACAAAACACATTTACAACCTTATCGAGGTTGGAAATAACGGAACAAAAACTACGTTAACTGTTAATTCTTTTAAAACAAATCAACCTATTTCAAAGTCCTTATTTACCTTTGATGAAAATAAGTACAAAGATTACTACATTAATAAACTAGATTAGGTTTTAATTGAAAATACTAGACCGTTACATACTAACCTCCTATCTTAAAACTTTCATCAGTGTACTTGTCATATTACTGATGATATTTGTTTTACAAGCTGTTTGGCTATACATTAAGGAACTTGCAGGAAAAGATCTAGATGTTATGGTTATTGCTAAATTTTTAATTTACGTAATACCAGAACTTATGCCATTGGTTTTACCACTAACCATCTTACTTACTTCTATTATGGTTTTTGGTAATTTTGCAGAAAACTATGAGTTTGCTGCCATGAAATCTACAGGGATTTCGTTACAGCGCTCCATGAGAAGTTTGGGTGTTTTTATTGTACTTTTAGCCATAACAACATTCTTTTTTAGTAATAATGTTATTCCTTGGGCAAAATATAATTCATACAACTTAAGAAAAAATATTGCAAAGCTTAAACCAGCTATGGTTATAGCCGAAGGGCAATTTAACGAAGTTGGCGACCAGTACAATATTAAAGTTGCTAAAAAATCTGGTGATCGTGGTCAGTTTTTAGAAGAAGTTATTATTCACAAAAAAACAGCAAATAAAACAGGAAACTATACCACCATAATTGCGAAAAACGGAGAACTTAGCGGTAACGAAGAATCTGATGTATTAAAACTTATTTTATTTGACGGGTATTTTTACGACGACACACCACCTAAAGATTATAAAGACCGTCAAAAACGTCCTATGACAAAAAGTTACTTTAAAAAGTATACTATAAATGTCGACTTATCAAACTTAAACAATGTAGATTTAGATCAAAAAAATGTGTCCGATAAGTATGATATGCAAAGCATAAAAGACTTAAACTACTCCATAGATTCATTAAAAGTAGCTCAAGAAAACGCCTTTAAAACGCATGCTAAAAACCTTTACACAAGAACTAATTTCCCTATTATAAACGCCGGTGTTAACGTAAAAAAGAAGGACACACTCTATAAAGATAACTTACTATCGCTTTTTAATACAAGACAAAAAGCACAATTGGTAAACCTGTCGTTAAACACTTTTAAAAGCACCAAACAAATTGTTCAATCCAAAGAGAAAAATTTTAAAAACAGTCAAATTTGGTTAAATAAACACATTATTGCTTTACACGAAAAACTCGCTTTAGGTTTTGCTTGTATTATCTTATTTTTTGTTGGCGCACCTTTAGGCGCTTTAATTAGAAAAGGTGGTTTAGGATTACCCATGGTAATTGCCATTTTATTGTTTTTAACGTATCATTTTATTGGAATTTTCGCTAAAGAAAGTTCAGAAACAGGTAGCATTAACCCAGCGTTATCGCCTTGGATATCTACATTAATCATGTTTCCGTTAAGTATTTATTTAACAAAACGTGCCACAGAAGACCGAGGCTTGTTCGAATTTGATCACTTATTAGAACCATTAAAAAAACTCTTCAAAATTAAAAGTAAAGACGATGAAGAACGCAAAGAAATGCCCGATGTTGTCGCTGAAATTATTGAGGAAAAAGAACCTAAAACACCTAAGTTAAGCTTAAAAAATAAACAACTTGTTTTTAAGCTTCAAGACGATTATAATGTATACGCTAAATTTAGTTTAATATTCTGGATTTGTGGAGCTGTTTTTGTTCCGTTATACTTTATTCTTAAAAACAATAAGCTACCAGAAATTGCTTTAATATGCATTCAATTAGGTGTTATATCTCTATTCATCTATTTAATATACTACGTAATATCCTATATTAAACTCATAAAACTGGATAGATTAGTCCCAAGTGAAACTGGATTATCTAAAAATCTTATCTTAATTATTTTAGGACTCGTATTATATCCGTTTACTTATCTTTTAAGGAAAAACAAATTAAACAATGACATCTCTGATAGTTTAAAATAACACTATCTTTGCATCGTAAAAAAATAAGTTAATCCACTCATGGCAACAGAAACTGCTCAAAATAAAACGACTATTACATTAAATACAATAGAAGAAGCCATTAACGATATTAGGCAAGGAAAAGTTATTATTGTAGTTGATGATGAAGATCGTGAAAACGAAGGTGATTTCTTAGCTGCTGCCGAAAAAGTAACACCAGAGATGATAAACTTCATGGCCACACATGGTCGTGGATTAATTTGTGCGCCTTTAACCGAAAACCGTTGTAAAGAATTAGATCTTCATATGATGGTAAACAACAATACCGACCCTATGGAAACGGCCTTTACGGTCTCGGTAGATTTACGCGGTAAAGGAGTAACAACAGGTATTTCGGCAAGTGATAGAGCTAAAACAGTAGAAGCATTAATAAACCCTGACACAAAACCATTTGAATTGGCTAGACCAGGACATATTTTTCCTCTTATAGCAAAACAAGGTGGTGTGTTACGTAGAACAGGGCATACCGAAGCAGCCATAGATTTTGCTAGACTAGCAGGATTAAAACCAGCTGGAGTTATAGTAGAAATAATGAATGAGGATGGTACTATGGCACGTTTACCGCAACTTATGGAAGTGGCAAAACGTTTTGACCTTAAAATTGTGTCTATCGAAGATTTAGTGGCCTACCGCATGCAACATGACTCCCTAATTGAAAAGAAAGAGGACTTTGATATTGTAACACGTTTTGGCACTTATAGACTAAGAGCCTATCAACAAACCACCAACAATCAAGTACATATTGCCTTAACTAAAGGTAATTGGGCTGAAAACGAACCTGTATTAACTCGTGTAAACTCTACATTAGTTAATAACGACATTTTAGGAACCCTTACCAATAATGCCGATAAAAAGTTAGACGATATGTTTAAAGTCGTTAATTCGGCTGGAAAAGGTGCTATCATTTTTATAAACCAACAAAACCAATCAACCAACTTACTTAACAGGCTTCACACTTTAAAAACAACCCAGAATGCTAAAGATGTTGTTAAGGCTCCTAGCATTAAAATGGATAATAAAGATTTTGGTATTGGCGCTCAAATATTACACGACCTAAACATACACAAACTACGTTTAATCTCTAATAGCGAACAGACTAAACGTGTTGGTATGATTGGTTATGGGTTGGAAATTATAGATTACGTGACTTATTAATCTAACACTTCAAATTCCTTAAACAGTCCTTTTGCCTTAGCATTAGGCACTTCTGAAATAAAAGCATACTTGCCTGGTTTTAAATCGGCATAAAAATAGCCTGTGCTGCCTTGGAAGGCATCATTAAAACCTCCTAAAAACGTAATGCCTTTTGGTACAGGAGTTATAAACCCTTTTGGATCGTACCAAACCATCCAAGATTCTAATTCATCTTTGTTAGCATAACCTTCTAGCTTTACTAGATGCACATCGGTTGAAGCAAAGTTTTCATGTAGTTTTTGACTTTGAACATTTACCTGAAAAACATGTTTTCCTGTACGAATATCAGGGTTAAAGTGAAAGCCATCTTCTTTAATAACTATTGTATCTGTTGCTTTTGGAGCCACGTTTCCACTATTCGTTTCGCTTACAAAAACCTGCTTGACCATTCCCATAGTAGAATGAAATTTTCCATTAGGCATTTTTACATAACACTCCATACTATATAAACCTGGTTCCAACGAAAGCGCTGTATATGTCTTGCTTTTAGGAGCAATTAATCCTGAACCTCCAGTAGGAATACATTTACTAAACCACTCTGGTAGTTTGCCAAAAGCAGCAAAGCCTTCTTCTGCTTTACCAGCGTTAATAAGATCCATACCTTCTTCAAAAACAGGATCGGCTTCATTTTTAAAATTTTCTGCAGTTATGCCTTCTGGCATTTTTGACAATCTAAAAAAATGGGTTTCGTTTGCTCTGTTATCATATTTAAAGGTGTTCCAACCCGAAGGAATGGTATCTGCCATTATAAATTCCATACTTCTAGTTACTATACTTATAGCTTTATCGCTATTTTTCAGATCAGTAACTTCCTTTATGTTAGTTACTTTTTGATTACTTACATCTTTTTTTTCGAATTTACAGCTTAAAATAAAAACAAAACTGACAAACAAAACAAACATTCTCATAATCTATTGATTTAATGATAGATACCTATAAATTTAATGTTTTTTTTAATACTATTTAGTAAAAAACTGTTTATCAGATAGTTTTTAAGTTAAATACTATAATTCCTTAGAACTAGAATTTGTTATTAAAATATAGATGAAAGACATAAATAATCAGTCTTAAAACATTTATTATCAGCTTATTTAGGATATTAAAATTATCAAAAATTCTTATAAAACAGAAGAAATAACTGTTACCATTTTTTGAGCTCTTATTTTCACCTCTTCTTCTGTCCAAGATAGTTTAATTAGGCAAGAGATGTTTCTACCTATATAATTATCAGACTGTTCAAAGGTTTTAGTTTGAAGATACTTTAACCCTTCTTTTACTTCAGTTGAAATAGGATACAAAGATTTTAAATCTTTAAGATGCTCCCATTTACGTACATAATGCCAATTGTTATCGTAATAATGAAAACACCCATCTACTCCTGCTTCTTTTAATCCTGCTGAAGCTTTTCGAGCTGTTTCTAAATCAGGTAAAAAGAAACTTAAAAAGGCATAGCTTTCTTCACCTTCCTCAGGAACAGTTCTAAAACTTACTTCTGGTAATTTTGATAAAGCCTCGCGAAGTATGGTATAGTGCTTTTTTTGAATATTGATAAACTCTGGCAAGCGTTTTACTTGTGCTAAACCAACTGCAGCATTTAATTCTGAAATTCTAAAATTATAACCTAAAAATGGATGCGATTCTGCCCCTCTATCATTACCAATATGATCGTGACCATGATCGGAATAATGGTCGGCATTTATAGCATAGTCTTTATTGTTGGTTACTACTGCGCCACCTTCGCCACAGGTAATGGTTTTTACAAAATCGAACGAAAAACACCCAACATCGCCAATTGTTCCAAGTGCTTTTCCTTTATATGTTGCACCAATGGCTTGACAAGCATCTTCTACCAAAAGCAAATTATGTGTATTGCAAATACTTTGTAAAGCTTTTAAATTAGCCATACTTCCACACATGTGTACAGGCATAATAGCTTTGGTTTTAGGAGTTATTGCCTTTTCAACTGCTATTGGATCGAGTGTTAAGGTATCATCAATATCTACTAAAACAGGTATAGCACCTAGCATCATAACAGCTTCAAAACTGGCTACAAAGGTAAATGTTGGCATAATTACTTCGTCTCCCGCTCCAACACCAGCAACCGCCAGAGACATGCTTACTGCTGCTGTTCCGCTAGAGACTAATTGCGCATATTTTACGCCTAGTTTATTTTGAAGTTCTGTTTCTAATTCTTTGGCTTTCCAGTGGCCATTTCGCATGGCATCAAAACCATAACGCATTAGTATTCCGCTATCTAATACATCTTGAACTTCTTGTCGTTCTAAATCGCTAAAAAACTCAAATCCAGGCATAATATTTTTATTTGATGTTATGTCAAATCTACAATTAAATACGAGCTAAAAAAAGTAGCTTGATAAATTTTAAAATTTTAAGAAATTACCACTTAATAACGGCGTCTTCTATGTTTTTTCTCACCTTTTTAAAAGCTGCAAACTTATCGTCTTGGGCTCTATATCCTACAGGCATAAGTAATACCGATTTTAATCCTTTTTCTTTTAATTGAAGGGCTTCATCAAACTTATCTGGCAAGAAACCTTCCATTGGGCAAGCATCTACACTTTCCATAGCGCAAACAGTCATTAAATTACCCATAGCTAGATACGCTTGATTGGTAGCCCAAGCATCAATGTCTTTTTGCGATTTGTTTTCAAAATCATTGATTAAAAAGTCTTCAAAAGGCTGAAGAATATCTTTAGGCGTTTGTCTAATGGCATGAACTCTATTAAAATATTCATTCACAAAATGTTTATCAATTGCTGTTTGTATACAAAACACAAGAAGATGCGATGCTTGAACAATTTGTTTTTGATTCATAGCATGTTGCATTAATTCATGCTGAAATTCTTTGTCTTGAATAACAATAAGTTTTATGGGTTGTAACCCGTAAGAGGTTGCCGTTAAATTAAAGGCTTGTATTAATGTATTTATTTTATTTTCTGTTAAAATGGCGTTCTCGTCAAAAGATTTGGTTGCATAGCGCCACTCTAGTTTCTCTATTATATTCAACTTTTTATGTTTTAGTTTACAAAGATATAGATTTGGAAAAAGTCTACTTTAAGACACTAAGTAAATTTCGTTAGATTTTCTATAATCTGATGGGCGTTTCCCCATAATTTTACTAAACGTATTACTAAAGGTAGGCAAACTACTATATCCTAACATATTGGCTATTTCTGAGATGGTGTAATCTGGATTCATCAAATACTCTAAAGACTTAAACACCCGTAATTGCGTATAGTAGCTAATAAATGACATGCCTAAATCTTTTTTAAATAACCGGTATAAAGACTTATCTGTCATACTAAATTTTGACGCTAACTCTGGTAATAAGTGTTCTTGATGTATATGATTAGTAAGATAATCTATAATATGTATTAAACGTCTGTCTGTAGGTTGTGGTAACTCTAAATGTAACGATTGTGGTACCGTCTGCTCTAGAAGTGCTTTAAAAGCATTAACAATAGCATACTTGGTTTCTTGAGATTTAATAATATCGCCATTCCAATTTTTAGTAAACAATAGCAATTCCATAACTAGATTATTAACAGGATAAATACCTTCCTTTTTGTAAAAAATAGAAGCGCGTTCTGTTAAGGGAAAGTATAGGTTTCTCATAATTACTTTTGGAGAACTTGGGTAAATGGCATGTTTAATACCTGGCGGAATCCACATATAGTGCCTGGCAGGCAAATAATAAGTTCTATTATTAGTTTTAATATGTACAACTCCTCCTTCTGTGTATAAAAACTGTCCTTTTTCATGAATATGAGGTTCAATAAACGTTTCCCCCATTAAATCATGGTAGCAATAAATACTTTCTGGAACTTTATCTACCTCGGTTAAATAATACTTACTATTCATCTTAAAATGTTAACATCATTATCATTTGCACTAAATTAATAAATTATTGTCCTTTTTTAATAAATAGACACTAAATATCTTACATAAATTGCCTACCTGAATTAACAAAACCCTAACCTAATCTTAAATTATTAATTAAATAGATAATTTTTTGATTAAAAAAATACAGAACACACAATAATTATGAATGAAAGTAGAATTAAACACGCTGCGTATTTAGATAAAATTCAAACACCAGAACAAGCCTCAAAAATTATTAAACATGAAGATGTTTTAGGTGTTAGCGGTTTTACTAAAGCTGGGGACAGTAAATCGGTGCTGCCAAAAGTTGCCGAAAGAGCACGTCATGAAAAATTAAAAGTTACTGTTTTAAGTGGCGCTTCTTTAGGATATGATACTGATGCCGATTTAGCTAAAAATGGGGCTTTATACAAAAGAATGCCATTTCAAGCAGATCCAACCTTAAGAAGCAGTATAAACAATCATGATGTGCTTTATGTAGATCAACATTTAGGACAAACTGCCGACATGCTACAGAGTCTTGATAGTTTTAAAATTGATGTCGCGATTATTGAAGCCGCTTCTATTACTAAAGATGGGTATATTATACCAACAACTTCTGTTGGAAACTCACCTATTTTCACTGAAAAAGCCGAAAAAATCATCATTGAAATCAATACAACATTTCCAGAAAGTATGGCTGGAATACATGATATTAAACTCTTAAAAAAACAACCTAATCGAGAGATTATTCCTGTAACGCATTCAGATACAAGAATAGGTGAACCATATATAAAAATCAACCCAGAAAAAGTAGCCGCTATAGTTTTTACTAAAGTTCCAGATTGTCCAGCCGTAATTTCTTCACCAGATGAGAAAACAACAGCTATTTCAAATCATATTCTTAACTTTTTAGAAAAAGAAGTCCATGAAGGGCGGTTAACAGAGTCGCTTTTACCACTACAAGCAGGCATTGGTAAAACAGCAAATGCCATTTTATCCGGTTTTAAAAATAGCCCATTTAAAAACTTAACCATGTATTCTGAAGTGCTTCAAGACAGCACATTTGAACTTTTTGACTCTGGGAAACTGCTATTTGCTTCAGCTTCATCTATCACAGTTACAGAAGATTGTTCGAAAAACATTTTTAACAATTTTGATAAATACAAAGACAAACTTCTCTTACGTCCACAAAATATTAGCAACGCTGCCGAAGTTATTAAACGATTAGGTGTGATTGGAATTAATACTGCTATTGAGTTTGATATTTATGGTAATGTTAACTCTACCCATATAACAGGTACACACATGATGAATGGTATTGGAGGCTCTGGAGATTTCGCCAGAAACGGATATCTTAGCATTTTTGCTTGTCCATCTATTTCAAAAGAAGGACGTATTTCTCATATTGTTCCTATGGTTTCTCATACCGACCATACAGAACACGATATTGATATTCTTGTTACAGAACAAGGCTTAGCCGATATTAGAGGTTTAGCGCCTGTTGAAAGAGCACAAGTTATTATTAAAAACTGTGTTCATCCTATGTATAAAGACCAACTTTTAGAGTATTTTAATGACGCTTATAAATTAGGCGGACACACACCTCATGACCTAGAAAAAGCATTTAGTTGGCATATGGCACTTAAAACTCATGGTAGTATGAAAACACCAGAGCTAATTTATAATTAAATTTATTTTAAAATTAAATAATTGGAAAACACCTCCTTTGGAAAACATTTTTTTACTACCATGTTTTTTTTTCAAAAAAAAGTTTTCTTTTAAAGAATAGTTTATATATTTGCATCCGCATTAGGAGAGATGGCAGAGTGGTCGAATGCGGCGGTCTTGAAAACCGTTGAGGGTCACACCTCCGGGGGTTCGAATCCCTCTCTCTCCGCAAAAAAGCCTTGTATAACACATTATACAAGGCTTTGTTTTTTTATCATTAATAACAACTTAATTATCTACATATCTTCATTAAAAAGTACTTTATAAGTAACTTTACACTCCCAACATCCAGCTTCATTATATCCTGTTTTCAAATATTTTTTTGCTCCTCCTAAATCTTCAACAGCATATTTTGACAGCGCTAAATAAAACCAAAAAGCACTGCTTGTTAAACCATCTCGTTCTGCATTTTTTAAAAAATAAATAGTTTTTTCATATTGTTTTTTATTGAATGAAGCTTCGGCTAATTTCATAAAATGCTCAAATTTAAAGTACCTTTTATTTGTTAATAATAGCTGCGGCGCATTTAAACTAAATTCTTTAAACTTGATGATCTTGGTACTTTCTTGAGCATTTGAAAATTGAAAAAAAAACAAAAAGAGTATAAATAACACAAAATTTTTAATCATGGTAATATTATTTAAGTGGTTAGAATATCTAATTTAATACAAAAATTTAGATTCCTATAATTATGTATTGTATTTTCGGCATAATAAATGATAATAAAATCGTTAATAGAGTACATTAACATTTTTGATATGAAAAAAATAATACCGCTTTTAACTTTAGTTATCTGTTTTACAACTGCTAAAGCACAAAACTCTGCCGTAGGAAGTTCTGAAAAGTTAGTTTATACAGCCACCTATAACATGTCTGGTATATTAAATGACCTAGCTCAGGTAACCATGGAAACCAACAAAGTTAGTACCTCTAAAGCAACTTTGCTTAGGCTTAAATGTACTGCAACTACATACAGTAAATGGGACAGTTTTTTTAAAATAAGAGACTTATACGAAAGTTATGTAAGCCCTACGTCATTAAAACCATACCTTTACAAACGAGAAATTAACGAAGGTGGCTATTATAAATACATGAAATACACCTTCAAGCATAGTTCTGGGCATGTAAAAAGCTTAAAAAAGAAAAAACGTAGCGATGGTACTATATGGGAAGAAAACAAAAAAGTACTTATTAACCATAATACAAACGATCTCGTTACCACATTATATAAACTTAGAACGATAGATTTTTCTAGTATGTCTAATGGACAATCAAAATCTTTCAAAGTTATTTTTGATAACGAAGAGCATACCGTAAACTTTAAATATCTAGGTACAGAAAACATAGCATCTGCCTTAGGCACTAAAAATTGCCACAAATTAGCTATTTCTATAAGTAACAACAATATTTTAAAAGGCGCTAACGAAAATCTACTTTGGCTATCTGCCGATGCTAATAAAATTCCAATATATGCTAAATTTAAAATTGCTGTTGGAAATGGAGAGTTAAAAATAAAATCTGCTAGTGGACTAAAAAACTAAAAACATGAGAAAAATTTCTATCATATTAGGGTTAACCTTAGCTATACTAGCCGTAATTTTATCTGTATTACCACTTTCTAACCTAGCTTATATTCCAGCTATAATAGCTTTAATATTAGGGAGTTTTAGTATTTACCTATCCAATAAAGAAGGAAAAAGCAAAAAAACTATTCAAATTGTATTCTTACTTTCAATAATCGCCTTATCATTAGCTATTTACAAATCCATATTTACCACTATAGAGATAGGTAATACCGAAGAACTTGAAAAAAGAGAACAACAATCGGAGCAAGAAGCTATCGAGGAACTTGAAGATTTAGATATTGATGAAGAAGATCTTCAAGACATAAATAATGAACTTGAAAGCCTGGATGATGAAGACTTAAATACTATTGAAAATGAACTAGAAGAGATAGATACAGAGGATTTAGAAATAGAATAACACCTTTAATATTGATGTAAAAAAAAGATAATGCTTCGGTATTATCTTTTTTTTTATTTTATTTGAAGTAACAAGCTATTAATCAATATGAAATCATTTCTTGTTGCTTCCATTTTAACCTTAGTTGGTTCTTGTGCTACCACAAAGTATAGCACCAAAATAAGGCATCTAAAAAAAAACATTACACTTAAAGATTCTGTACTTGTTTTAAAATATGCAAACACCATAACAGCGCAAGAACTAGAAGAACTCTTATACGATTACACTGACGAAAAATTTCAAGGAAGAAAAACAGGTGAAATAGGTCAAAAAAAAGCCGCTCATTATTTAAAAGATTATTATAGTAACCACAATGTAGCCTCTCCATTAAGAAACAACACCTATTTTCAACTTATTCCTGAAAGCTTTCTACCAAAAGGCATAAAATCTTCAGAAAATGTTCTTGCATTTATTAAAGGACATGAAAAACCCAACGAAGTTTTAATTATTTCTGCACATTACGATCATTTAGGAATAAAAGATGGCAACATTTATTACGGGGCCGATGATGATGGTTCTGGAACAGTCGCTATTTTAGAAATAGCTGAAGCTTTTAAAGAAGCTCAAAATAATGGTCACGCACCTAAACGAAGCATTTTATTTACACACTTTACTGCTGAAGAAATTGGGCTTCATGGCTCAAGATTTTATACCGAAGAATCGCCAATTTTCCCATTAAATAAAACTATTGCCAATCTTAATATTGATATGATTGGAAGACAAGATTACGCCTATCAAAACACCAACAAAGATTACATATACCTAATTGGTTCCGACAGACTTAGCAAAGAACTACACTATATTTCAGAGAAAGTAAATACCACATATTTTAATCTAGAACTGGATTATAAATACAATGCCGAAAACGATTCCAACAGATATTACTATCGTTCCGATCACTACAACTTTGCAAAAAACAATATTCCTGTTATTTTTTATTTTAATGGTGTTCACGACGATTACCACAAACCTACAGATACGCCAGACAAAATTAATTATACCCTATTAGAAAAAAGAACTAAACTTATTTTTGCTACGGCATGGCAACTAGCAAATCAAGATAAACAACTAATTATGAATGTTGATTTGTAATTTGTAACAAAACAACTTGTTAAAATTAACAAAAACCCACTCTCTTCACATTCTCTTAATCCTTACATTTGTAATACTAATTCAAAATAACTAGTAATGAAGAAAGCGTTATTTCTCGCATTAGGTGTATTGGTATTTTCTTGTGGCACACAAAAAACTAAAAATACCAATAACTCTAAATCACAAAACGAAACAGCCAATGCCACCACTTTTGCAGAAACAATAACATCTGAAGAACTTAAAGATCTTCTATATGTTTATGCTTCTGATGAGTTTGCCGGTAGAGAAACAGGAAAACCCGGGCAAAAAAAAGCCATTGAATTCTTAAAAAATCAATATATAAAAATGGGTATTTCATCTGGATTACCTAACAACAAATACTTTCAAGAAGTTCCTCTTGAAGTATCTCAAAAACCAGACGCTTCCATTACAGTTAACAACACAGATTTTACATACATTAACAACTTTGTTTCTGTTATGTCTAGCAAAACAGGAAACATTAAGGCTAACGATATTGTTTTTGCCGGATATGGTATAGAAGATGACTCATACTCTAACTATAACAATATTGATGTAAAAGGAAAAATTGTTTTAATTAAATCTGGTGAACCCAAAACAGAAGATGGTAACTACGCTATTAGTGGCAACAAAGAAGCCTCTAAGTGGTCCAATTTAAGACAAGAATTTGCCCTAAAAAGAGACCTTGCCAAAGAAAAAGGGGCTAAAGCATTATTGTTTTACAATCCAGATATATACCAAATGGCAGCGGCGCGATTTGGGAAAGCTTCTGGTAGAATGAGCCTTAAAGGCAATGCCGAAAGTATGTACTATTTTTTAATAAATACAGATTTAGCCAAAGCACTTTATCCAGAAATCAGCAACGCCACAACATCTAAAACTATTAAAAACATCGTAAACATTTCATATAAAAATAATTCTGAAGAAATTCTTTCGGAAAATGTTTTAGCCTACATTAAAGGAAGTGAGAAACCTAACGAGTTAGTTATTATTTCGGCACACTTAGACCACGAAGGTATTAAAGATGGCGAAATATATAATGGCGCCGATGACGATGGCTCTGGAACGGTATCCATTTTAGAAATAGCCGAAGCCTTTAAAACAGCCTCTCAAAATGGCATGACACCAAAACGTTCAATTTTATTTCTTCATGTAACAGGTGAAGAAAAAGGACTTTTGGGTTCACGTTATTATACCGATTTCGACCCTGTATTTCCATTAGAAAATACAGTTGCTAATCTTAATATTGATATGATAGGTCGTGTAGACCCAAAACATGAAGAAGCTGGCGTTGACAATTATTTATACTTAATAGGAAGCGATAAATTAAGTACAGAACTTCATGAAATTTCTGAAAATATTAATAACAAATATATTGGGATGACTTTTGATTATACTTATAACGATGATAACGATCCTAATAGATTTTACTACAGAAGCGATCATTACAATTTTGCCAAAAATAATATCCCTGTTATTTTTTACTTTAATGGCACACATGCCGATTACCATAAACCTAGCGATACTGTAGAAAAAATACGTTACGATTTACTAGAACAACGCACAAAATTAATTTATTATACTGCTTGGGAGCTAGTTAACCGCGATGATAGAATTGTTGTTGATAAAGCCTTTAAGTAAATCATATCATACAATTATAATTAAAAAGCTTTCCCAATAAGGAAAGCTTTTTTAATTTAGAACCCAACAACTGTAAAAAAGCCATGTCTTACGCCAAACTAACCAGAGAAAACAAGTCTAGAATCAGGCAATACTCACACCAAAAACGACTCAACATTGCTGTGAAACTGATTGATTTAAAACAGGACGAAAGTTTAATAGATTATGGTACTGGCGACGGCTATTTACTTAAACTTATTTATACAAGACTAAAAACCAAACAACTCTACGGGTTTGATCCTGTTGAAGACATGTTCGAAGAATTAAAACAAACTATAGCTACTTATAGCTTACAAGATGTTACCATAACTAAAAATTTAAATACATTAGAAAATAAAAAATTCGATGTCGTGTCTTGTCAGGAAGTTTTAGAGCATTTTTCTGCAACCAAGCAACAAGAACATCTAAAGAATATTTCAAATCTTTTAAAAGATAATGGTCGTGCTGTTATATCTGTACCTTTAGAAATGGGTTTCCCCGCTTTAGTTAAAAACAGTATTCGGTTTTTGGTTGGACAAAGCAAAGCAGAAGCCACATTTAAAAATGTCTTAAAATCGTTTTTAGGACTAAAAATAAATAGACCAGACAACGATTATATTTACACACATATAGGCTTTAACCATAAACACTTAGAAAAACGTTTTAAAGAAGCTGGTTTTATTATTGAAACAAAACAATACTCGCCTTTTAAGTATTTATATAACCTTGTAAACTCTCAAGTATTTTATATTCTAAAGAAACGACATGTGTAAAACAAAAAAAGCTTCACAAATTTGTGAAGCTTTTACTTTTGGGTGGAAGATCGGTCTCGAACCGACGACCTCCTGAACCACAATCAGGCGCTCTAACCAACTGAGCTACAACCACCGTTTAAATAGGTTTGCAAATTTAAGCGATTTCCTTATTTCTACAAACCTTTTTTTAAATTATTTTAAATCAAAAATGCTATCAACTGCAGGATAGCGTTCTACAGTAAATCCTTCGGCATGTTCAACACCTATTAAGCGCCCTAAATCGCGTGCTCTATAGATAACACTATCGGTAAAGTTTTTACTGGATATAGGCGTTTGTGGTCCTTTACTATCAGGATTAAAAAACTGCGTTTTATACGCTAATACAGCATCCATTTTTTTATCGATAAATCCTGTAACATCAACCACAAAATCTGGTTCAATATTTTTCCATTGAATATAGTGATATACCTGTTTAGGTCGCCATGGGTCTTGCCACATCTCACTTTCTTCGCATTTGGTATCGATTTTTAATAAACCACTTAAAAAACACGCATCGCTAACCAATTTACTGCCTTTTCCATGATCAATATGCCTATCGTCTATGGCGTTGCATAATACTATATCTGGCTGATATTTTCTAATCATTTTTATAAGTTCCAGCTGGTGCAACTTATCGTTTACAAAAAAACCATCGGCAAACTCCATATTCGTTCTCATAACTACGCCTAAAATATCTGCCGCATCTTGCGACTCGATATCTCTTGTTTCGGCAGTACCTCGAGTTCCTAATTCACCTCTAGTTAAATCTATAATTCCGACTTTTTTTCCTTTTGAAATTTCTTTTGCTAATGTAGCTCCACAGCCTAACTCTACATCGTCTGGATGCGCGCCAATTGCAAGTATATCTAATTTCATTTTATAATTTTTAGTGTTATTCTATTCAATTATAAGAGGTAAGTTAATAGTTTAGTACTAAATTATCTATTGTTAACTCACTTCCTTCTGCACCTTGAAAATAATCCCCAAAAGCACTAGACGAAAATACAACTTTAATGTGTGTTGGCGATTCATTTTCTTGGGCATATATCTCATTATTTTGTGGCTGCATATATGAAGGGGTTCCTTGTGGAAGCTCTCCATAAATAAAATCAACAGAAATAGTTTCCAGATTACTGTTTGCCTCCTCTACTCTATACCAAGCTGTTGCTACGCGTTTTACTAGGCTTTCTTCTCGTCGCTCTAAAAGAATATAAATATCGCCTACATCTGGATACGTTAGCTCGTTTTGGTTAGCATCTATATTTGTGTCTCCCGGCATATATTGGTAATCTACAGTAAACGACGTTGGTGTTGCTGTAAACGGTATTCCCATACTTACGGCTGCTTGCGGATTGGCTAGTGTTATCTCATCTTCTAAGAAATCTCCTGTAAAAACAGAGCCTGCGGCTATAGGTTTATTAACTACTGCGCCTAAAGATGTATATCTTGTAATTAACTTAACGGCATAATTTCCTGAAGTTATTTCCTGTTGCAAAACGTTAGGGCTAATTCCTCCAAATACAACCCCTGGATTACTTGTTCCCCAAGATGAGGAAGCATCATCTTGACCAAGGTCTAAATAATCACCTTGATTGTACCAAGTGTTAAAATTTGAATTATCGATTTGTGGTTCGCTGCCTATTTCGGTAACTATTATTTCCCAATTTGTAACCGAGCCACTTTCTGCTGTAATAGAAACAGGAATAAATCCATTACTAAAGTTTAAAACATCGCCTTCAGAAATATTTGCTGTGGCAAATGGCGATACTTCTAGCTTATTTAATATTAACTGCGCTACATCTACGCCATTTGCTACATTTATTTCAACTGTTTTCTCTTCAGTATTTATAATTGGTGTACCACTTTGGCTACTTATTTCTATACTTAATATATTAGCATAATTACTTGCTCCAAAATAGTCCTCATCAACACAGGAAACACATAACGTAATTAAGAAAACGGTTAATGTTATTACTTTAAATCTCATAAGTTTAAGTATTAAAAATAATAGGCCAATCCAAAATCTAAGGATAATAATGAAATGTCAAAATCGAAATTAAAATCGGATCGACTACCTTCTTTTACACCATCTTTAGTTACATCTTCATTAGAATATGTTAAGCCTAACAAATCTAACGACACTTCAAAAGCAAAGCCTTTGGTTAGTATAACTGAAATTCCTGGTCTAACACCTAATTTGACATTATACTCATCGGTAAATGTTTTGGTAATATCGGTGTCACTTTTGGTGTGCCTAAAATTACTATTACCAAAACCAAAACTTAAATCGGTTTCGTTAAAAAAATTAAAGCGATTATTTGCTGAAATTGGAAAATAGTTTCTTAAAAAAGCGGTTGCTGTATGGCGTGATAACGCCGATTGTCGCCTAGCTTCGCTATCATCTAATTCATATATTAAATCACGTTCACGCTTTAAGTAACTATATTGAACACCTACCGACATGGCTTCTTTAACAAAATAGCCTCCTAGGATATTTATCTCAAACCCATTACGCTCATTTTCAATAACATTATAAAGTAAATTATCTATGTTTTCGTCTTCAGAATCATCAATACTTAGCGTAATTCCTGTATGCCACATTCCTTTAGAAAATATAATGACTTTTTCTTGATCTTGCGAAAAACTATTTAGGTTTATTAAAAACAATACTATTACTAAAAAATAGACGTCTTTATTCTTCATACAATATTCTTTTTAATTTTTTAAGATCCCGCTATTAAGCCACAAACACCTTTTATTCACCCTTCATAATAAAAAAATTATGATGTAAAAGAGGGGAGTAATTACAAATATACTATAAAATATATCGTCTTTTAACACACCTATTTTATTTCAAGGAATTATCAATTTTCACAAAAATTTAATATTAAAAATCACTTTTATAATAGTAATACTATTATTTTTGCATTAAAAACATTTAAGATAATGGATAATCTACTTAAAAACTTTAAAATTGAAGTTCCTAAAGGAATTTTTATTAAAGATCCAGAATCATCGAACTTAGGGAAACGCATTATAAAACACAGCATCTTATTAATTAGCGATTTGGGTTTTGAACAGTTTACATTTAAAAAGTTAGGTCAAGCTATTAACTCTAACGAGAGTTCGATTTACAGGTATTTTGAAAGCAAACATCACTTACTTATGTATCTTAACTCTTGGTATTGGGTGTGGATTGAATATCAACTTGTTATAGAAACATTTGCGTTAAAAAATGTAGAAGAAAAATTAAAAAAGTGTGTTCAAATAATAACGCGAACCACAAAAGAAGATGTTAACTTTGAGCATATTAACGAAATAGTTTTAAATAAAATTATTATAAATGAAAGTGCAAAGGCCTATTTAACAAACGATGTTGATAATGAAAATAAAGAAGGGCTTTTCACCCCTTTTAAACGAGTTGTAAAACGTTTTTCAGATATTATATTAGAATATAACAACACCTACAAGTACCCTTTAAGTTTAGCTAACACTGTTATTAATGGCGCTTTAAACCAGTATTTTTTTCAGGAGCACTTTAAAACTATTACCAATTGTAACAAAAAAAATACTGTTACAGAGTTTTATACCAATTTAACACTAAACACCTTAAAATATGACCAATAACCCCTTAACTCCATGGAAACGGTTTCTTGGACTTTTACAGCTTGAAAAGAAAGATATTTTTAGGGTGGCTTATTTTGCTATTTTCGAAGGTATTTTAGCCCTAACGCTACCTTTAGGTATACAAGCCATTATAACCTTATTACAAGGTGGGCAAACGTCAACTTCTTGGATTGTTTTAGTCGTACTTGTTACAGGTGGCGTAATGTTTACTGGGGTTTTAAAGCTTATTCAAATTCGAATTATAGAAAGCATTCAACAACGAATTTTCACAAGAGCTTCTTTTGATTTGGCTTACCGAATTCCTAAAATTAAAATGAGTGAGTTGCGAAATTATTACTTACCCGAATTAGCCAATCGGTTTTTCGATACCTTAAGTATTCAAAAAGGATTATCAAAAATACTTATAGATATTCCATCTGCTGTATTACAAATTGTTTTTGCACTTATTCTCTTATCGTTTTACCATCCTTTTTTTATTGCTTTTGGCTTATTGCTACTAGGCTTAATTTTTGTTGTTTTTAAATATACTGCCAAAAAAGGATTAGATACCAGTTTGGACGAATCTAAATACAAATACAAAATGGCACATTGGCTAGAGGAAGTTGCCCGAACAGTTATTAGCTTTAAATTATCGGGGAAAACCAGTTTAGCCATGAATAAAACTGATGATTTGGCTTACGATTATGTTAATTCTCGTGAAAAGCACTTTAAAATCTTAATTCTTCAATTTAAACAAATGATAGGTTTTAAATCTATCGTTACTGCAGGATTATTATTAGTTGGTGGGTATTTAGTTCTTGAACAACAAATGAATATTGGTCAGTTTGTAGCTGCTGAAATAATTATTTTACTAACTATCAACTCTGTTGAAAAACTTATTTTAAGTTTAGAATCTTTTTACGACGTACTAACTGCCATTGAAAAACTAGGAGAAATAATAGACAAACCTGTTGAAAACCAGTATGGCGAAAAACTATCAAACAACACGCCATTTACTATAGAACTTAAAGGTGCTGGTTATGAAGTAGCCAATCGTAAACAACCCATATTAGAAAATATTTCGTTTACTATTAAACCTACCGATAGGGTTTTAATTCAAGGAGAAAGTGGCTCTGGAAAATCTAGCTTATTACAGCTTATTTCAGGCGTTATTGCTCCTACCGATGGCTATGTTTACATTAATAACCTCTCTATAGAAAGCTTACATATTAATAAATATAGATCGCATTTGGGTATGATTCTTTCAGAAGAATCTCCTTTTGAAGGTACCATTCGGGAAAATGTTACGTTTGGCAACCCTGAAATAACTGATGATGCGATATATGATATTTTTGAAAAAGTAGGCTTAAGCTCCTTTTTAAAGCGTCAATCAAAAGGTTTAAACACCTTATTAAAGCCAGAAGGCCAACAAATACCCTACTTTATTTCTGGCAAATTACTGCTAGCAAGAGCGATATTAAAACAACCTAAAGTACTCATTTTAGAAGAGCCATTAAAGCAATTTAATATTGAGGAATCTCAAAAAATATTCGAATATCTATGCGATCCTTCAAACCCTTGGAGTGTTGTGGTGGTTAGTAATTTAAATGTTTGGAAACGCATGTGTAATAAACACATTACCTTAGAAGAAGGTCGTGTTATTAAGTCGTAAATACTATGCTAAATATATCTAATAATAATGTTTCAAAATATCTTGATTTAAAACAATTTAAATCAGGGCGAGCAACCCTACATACTAATCATCATAAATTATTTAAACGTGTCTTACTAATTAGTTCCATATTGGTTATTATCATTTTATTTTTACCATGGACACAAAACGTTACAAGTAAAGGTTTAGTTACTACATTAAAGCCAGATCAACGTCCACAAACATTACAATCTCCAATTCCTGGAAGAATTGATGCCTGGTTTGTGCAAGAAGGTGATTTTGTAAAACAAGGCGATACAATATTGAAAATTTCAGAAATAAAAAGTGATTATTTTGACGATCAACTTACCAAACGTACAGGCGATCAAATAAAAGCAAAATCTGCTTCTGTACAGGCCTACCAATCCAAGGTTGAAGCTCTAAAAAATCAATATGCTTCATTACAACAAGAACGTCAATTAAAACTAGAGCAAGCAAGAAACAAATACTTACAATCTCAGTTAAAAGTAGAATCTGACAGTATTGATTTGGAAGCCGCAAAAACAAAAGCTGCCATTGCCAAAACACAATTTGAACGTACTGTCTCGCTTCAAGAGCAAGGTTTAAAAGCTGTTAAAGATGTTGAAGAGTACAGAAACAAACTTCAAGAGGCAGAAGCCAAACTCATATCGCAAGAAAACAAATGGTTATCAGCTAAAAATGAAGTAATAAACTCTAACTTAAATATTTCAACCATAAAAGCAACGTATGGCGACAAATTATCTAAAGCACAAAGCGATTTATACACCGCACAATCTAGCGCCTTAGATACCGAAGCACAAGTATCTAAATTAGAAAATAGTTTAGCTAATTACGTAAAGCGTAATAGTTTACAATACATTACAGCACCACAAGATGGCTATATAAATAAAGCTATAAAATCAGGTATTGGTGAAACCTTTAAAGAAGGTGAGCCTTTAGTAGGTATTATGCCTTCTAACTATGAGTTGGCTGTTGAAATGTGGGTAAGACCTATTGATTTACCTTTACTACATATAGGAGAACACGTTCAAGTAGAATTTGAAGGTTGGCCAGCTATTGTATTTAGTGGTTGGCCTAATGTGTCTTATGGAACTTATGGCGCCGAAATTGTTGCTATTGAAAATTTTGCTAGCAATAATGGCATGTATCGTGTTCTTATTACAAGAGATCCCGATTACGAAGCATGGCCTGAGGCCTTACGAGTAGGCTCTGGAGCAAAAACTATTGCGCTTTTAGAAGATGTCCCTATTTGGTTTGAATTATGGAGGCAAATTAATAGCTTCCCTCCTAACTTTTATACGCCAAAAAAGCCACATACTTCAAAGAAAAAAAACACTAAAAAACAATAGTCGTATTTAATTTTAAGACATGACTTTAAAAAATAAACTGACAATCAAATTCTTCACGATTAAACTACTTGTATGTTTGTTACTGCCTATTTTTAGCATTCAAGCGCAAACAACAACTGATAGTATTTTTACTTTAGAAGAATATTTAGGTTATGTTAAACAATACCACCCTATTGTAAAACAGGCACAATTAATAGCTACTGAAGGTGAAATAAAATTATTAAAATCGCGTGGAGCTTTCGACCCTAAAATAGAAGTTGATTATAACAAAAAGGCGTTTAAAGGAACCGAATATTACGATAAGCTAAATGCTGCTTTTAAAATTCCAACTTGGTACGGTATTGAACTTAAGGCTAATTACGAGGATAACGAAGGCTATTATTTAAACCCGGAATCTAATGTGCCTCAAGATGGCTTATACAGCGCAGGTGTTTCTGTGTCGCTTGCAAAAGGCCTTTTAGCCAATAAACGCATGACAACTTTAAAGCAAGCCAAGTTATACAAAAATATTAGCCTTAACAAGCAAAGTATTGCTGTTAACGAAGTTCTTTATAATGCTGTTGAAGCTTATTTTAATTGGTTAAAACATTATCAAGAATACCACGTTTATATCGACTACCAAAAAAACGCTAACATACGCTTAAATAATGTTATTGCTAGCTTTGAAGCAGGCGATAAACCAGCGGTAGACACTCTAGAAGCGAGTATAAACTTAAAAAACAGAGCTTTAGACAAAGAAAAGTCGCGAGTTAAATACATTAAGTCGCAATTAGAACTTTCTAATTTTTTATGGTTAAAAGATAACACACCTATTGAACTTGATTACAGCTTGATTCCAGATACAAACTCACCATTAATAGTAGATAGCATACTAAATAGTAGTATTTTAGAAGTAAATAATGATATTTTAGAGAATCACCCAAAAATTCAATCTCTAGCTTTAAAAAAGGAACAATTGGTATTAGAAAAGCGCCTAAAAACGAACAACCTATTACCCAAAATAGACTTACAATATAATTTTCTTACTAGTGATTACGACAATCTAAATTCATTAAATACTCATAACTATAAAACAGGGCTAAACATTAGTATGCCCATATTTTTACGTAAAGAACGTGCCGATTTAAAATTAGCAAAACTACAATTACAAGATATCGATTTTAGTCTATCGGAAAGCAAAGTAAGTTTACGTAATAAAATTAATGCCATACAACAAGAAATTGCATCGTACAATACACAACAGCAAATTGCCAAAAACTTAGTAAGTGATTATAAAAAACTTATGGTAGCCGAAGAAAAAAAATTTGAATTAGGAGAAGGCTCTTTGTTTCTTATAAATTACCGTGAAGCAAAACTTATTGAAGCTGAATTAAAATATATTACCATCTCTAACAAAGTTCTCTCCACGAAGGCTAAATTGGCACAAATTTTAAACACCTTAGATAAATAAATTATTAACTTGTATTAATTACCCAATTAGATATTACCTTCTAAAAAACCATCAACAAATTTATTTTCTAATGAGGAATACTCTTCTTTTAATCCTGTTTTAGTCTTTTGAAAATAATGATTAGCCTTATCTAAGGTTATAAATTTATAAGGTGTTCCCGATTTAAGAAGTGCATTTTCCATTCTATCTTTATTTTGATGAATAGGAACTTGAAAATCCAAACCGCCAAAGAGACTCAATACTGCGACTTTTAATTTTTCTAAATCTTTGGAAGGATTATAATATAAATAAGAGGTTAATGACGGTAACGCATAAATTATTTTAAATTCATTGGCTTTACTTCTAGCATTTTGCTGTATTTGTAGTGAGTCCACTACGCTTTCTGAACTCATTTTATATAAAATAGATTCGGTTGTTTTTCTAAATAGATTGTATGCTTCGTCTATATTCTTATCGTCTTCAATGGCTCTCATTAATCTGTTGTGTGCAGATACATTTGCTTCTATTAATGATTTGGAAATATCACTCTGCGTATATTCTTGCCTGACTTGATACAAAACCACCTCTATCAAAGGTACTGCTGGGGCAGCCATTAAAACTAGCTTTTTATGCTATAACTTAAAAATGTGTCTAAGGTTTATTTTTTTGAAGTAATTCAAGAAAATCAGTCTTACTTATTTTACCTTCCATAGATACTAATAACTCACCTTTTGAATCTAATATAACAATGGTTGGTGTCGCAATCACCTTAAATCGTTTTACTAGAGATTGCGAATCTGGATTGTCTACATCTACTAGTACTGCATCAAAATATTCATTTATAGTCCGTTCTACCCTTTTATCTGTAAAAACTTCACGTTTCATTATTCTACAAGGTGAACACCATTTTCCTGTAAAGAAAAGAAGGATTGGTTTATTGGAGTTAATTTGGATTGTTTCATCCATACTCGTATAAGAAATCCATTCGATGTTGTTTTCGGGCGTATAGAATGAATACCAAGCATAGGCCAAGGAAACAACTAAAAAAGTGAGCCAGAAGAATTTCCAAAATGGATGAGATTTCTTTTTTTGGTTCATATTTTTATGATATCCATTGCTATTCATTATTTGATTTTTTAATAATTCTATATATTCTTTTGTTTAAAATCTGGGAAAGATTCCAATTAAGTAATTTAGGATCTGTTGTATTGTAAAAAGCAATTACAACCGTATCTATATTCTCATAATATTTAGCAAAACCCTGGTAACCAGGCACCCAGCCATCATGTTCAAATTTATAAATAGAGGCGTATATTTCTTTTTCATCATTTTTAAAGACAGTACCATCATTTAATGCTCTGATGAATTTACCTACGTCTTCTGCTGTAGCATGCATTCCATAATCGTTTGTTTTTAAATCGTGAGGATAACCTACATGATAACCACCCATTACATTTTCAGTATTTACATTACTAACTGAACTATATGTATTATTTAGATGTAAAGGGTTTAGAATTTCTTTTTGGATAAATTGAAAATTGGGATACCCTAAAGTATTGTCCATTATTTTATTGATTAGCAAATAGTTGGTGTTACAATATTCATATTTTTTACCTGGTTTAAAATTGGCAGGTTCACCTTCTATTAATGCTAAACTTTCTTCGAAAGACTTTGTTGGATTTGCCCAAAAGTTAGGAGCATCTGTAAAATTTGGAATGCCACTTCTGTGTTGAATCATCAACCTTAAAGTAATTGTTTCTGCATTTTCTATTTTCCCAATAAGTTCTGGTAGATATTCGGCTAATGACTTATCTAAAGATAATTGACCAGAGCTCACCAATTTAGTTACAGCAACAGCGTCGTATAATTTACTAATACTAGCTATTTTAAACAAGGCATCTGGATTTGTTGGTATTTTATTTTCTCTGTTCATAAATCCTCCAGCATATGTTACAGGTTGCTCTCCTGCTTGGTCAACATATACTATCATTCCCTCAAACCCATGATTAACAGCTTCGCTTATTTGCTCGTCTATAGATTTAGGAAGTGGTAGTATCCATGCTTTTACTAAAATCCATGGCACAAAACATAACGAGGCTAAAGAACCTGCGATTAGTAATATTCTAAACATATTTTTTATTTTATTTTTTTTCATTATTAAAAAAGGTTTTTGGTATTCATTTAACCTGGGTAATTGAAAAATAGTTCGATAAGAACACTCAGGACAACACTGACTAAAGTTGATAAAATTGACATACGATTTAAATTAAATGGATTTAAAAATGCTAGCCATAGACATAATAAAGCACAAATCGAAAAGATTATTGTTCCGTACAATGGCATATTGCTATTCAAAAACCCTATTTGATTAAAAATAGGATCCAGCAAAGCGGTACATCCAAAAACTGCTAAGGCAAAATTCGTATTTTTATGTCCTATAAATAGGTAATAACTTGCCGTTAAAAGTTCTACGCTTATTACCATAGGGCCAAATTGATTATAGTATTCCCTTTTAAAATAGTTTTCAAATCCTTGTGGAAATTCAATCTTCACAAAAAATGCAATGCTTAATAAAACTCCAATTAAAGATAGTATTAATGCCATAATTTTTCTATTCATTATTTTAATTTTTAATGGTTGTCTTTTAACAAAAATTGTTAGTTAAATGTGATAAAGATCATAAGAAATTATTGTAACCACACATCGATTTCTTTATTAACTTCTTCGCCAGTGTCTTTTAAATTTCCATAAGCATCTACAATCCAATCAAATTGGTATGATGCCAAATTAATAACATTTCTAAACGGAGGTAGCGACGTATACTCATCAATGGCTTTATAATAATCCGCCATAGGAGTTGCCAACTTCTTTAGCGAATCTTGAGGGATGAACGCATAAGCCAAGAATAAGGTTCTATCGTATTGAGTAGAAAGGTAATTTTCCTGACTATTTAAATACTCATTATAGCTTTTTTCATTCTGAGCAATTTCACCAACCAAACGATGATATCTTGTTAGCAAAGAATCTAACCTCGTGTTATTGATTTTACCATAATGATTTGAATTTTTAAGGGCTTCATAACCATCTGAATTAGAAACAAAATAATAGTCAAAAAATGCCGTGGAGCCACCTAACATAATAAACATACGTTCCTTTTCTTTGTCATTTAAAATCGCTCTCCTCGCTTTTTTGCATAGTTCACCAACAGAAGATCTAAACCCCTCTAAAGAATCAAGAACAATTCTATCTTCTTTGGTATGTGATTTAATTTTTACTAAATATTCTCTCAACTCTTCATTTTCTTTCTTCGATTGTGCTAAGCCATTTATTTGTACCGCAATTAAAATACCTATAACTACTAAAAATATTTCACCAGCGGCATATTGTAAATAGCTTTTAAACCTTTTATCTCTTAATTTCTCGCTTCTTTTAGCTCTAAATATTTTCATAGTTATTTAATTTAATTATTCTTAAAAAAGAGTTTAGTCTAAATTAATCATAATATCCTCTTTCGAGTTCATTTTTAATTTGGTTGGTTTTAACTTTAATCCGAATAACGGACGTAACCAAAAAACTCTTCGAATAATAAATTCATATATCAAGTAACATCCTGCAAAGGTCACCAAGGTTATTAACACAAAAGATAGGAAAGCAGGAAAATGAAAAGGCAATATAAATTTGGCTGCCAAATACATTACAATCATATGAATGATATACACAGGATATGCTGCTGTACTTAAATACGATAACAACCTACTTGGTTTATTTAAATAACGATAGCAGAATCCGAAGATGCTAAAAATCCAGCTATTCATTTCAATTACTGTAATATACGGTAATCCTTCTGTAGCAAACATTTTAAATCGAATAATGTAGAGCACTACAGCTAAAAACAAATAGCCCCATTTCCATTTTGCAATGGTTTTCCAGAATACTTTACCGGAATTCATGAATAAAAACCCTAGTAAAAAGGCAAACAACCCTAACATAAACCCATGTAAAGTTTCTGCATACATTGAAAAAGGTTTTGGTTGTAACCATACTACTTCTGCAATGAAAAGAATGTTTACCGACAATAAACCTATTGGGTTTTTAATCAACTTATTGAATACCGCTATTAGTCTTGATGCCTTGTTGTTTTTTACAGCATAAAACACAGGTAAACAAATAAGCACATACACAAATATGTTTCCTAAAAACCATAAGTGCCCCATATGAGGATAATAACTTAAGCCCATGTTATAATAGTCCTGAAAAACAAACATGTGCAGCGGTGTAATAGCTAGAAACCCGAATAGAAACGGCACCAAAATTCTTCTTGCACGTTCTTTTATTAAGGCTAAACTACTTCTTTTTCTCATTGCAAAATACACGCCCATTCCAGACACATAAAATAGAATGGGAATACGCCAAACGTTCAACATCGTCATGGGTTGCCATAATGCTGTAGACATTTCATCACTTCTTATGAACGCAATAAACATGGCCCAAGGTTGAAATATAATAGCTATATGATACATTAATAATAAGGCAATAGCAATGACTCTTAACCAATCTATGTCGTGACGTCTTTCGGTTTTCATGATGTTGATGTATTATTGTGTTTTTTTGTGTACAGATGATTTATTATGCGTTAATGCTGAAATTGATGATTTTACAAGAATTTATAAACATACTTTTTATTGAAGCATCATTGCTACCACAGGTCTTGCTTTTTCAACTTCAGCAAGATCTAAAGTGAATCCCATTGGTTGTAATTGTTGGGTAAGCATTTCGTAAATAGGTTTCATTTGTGCAAAATCACCCAAAACCGTTTCTCTAGGTGTTGCACCGAAGTTGTTCTTTAAAGTTTTGTTTGCTCCTGCTTCCAGTAATGTTTTCACCATTTCTACTCTTCCAAAAAACGCTGCTGTATGCAAAGCAGAAGAACCATCGTTGTTTTGAATGGATAAATCAGCTCCTGCTTTTACTAAAACTTCAACCATTTTAGGTCTGTTAAAAGTAACGGCCGTTATTAAAGGTGAAGAACCGCTCATGGCTTCAATTTTGTTGATGTCCTCCTTTGCCTTTGCATGCTGTTTTACAACCTCTAAATTATTACTGATGATAGCTTCGTGGATATCCTTATTTGGTTTTACCACTTCAGATACTTCTAAGTTTGTCTGGTTTGATTTTGATTCTTTTTGTTTGGCACATGACATTATTGTAATTGCAGTCGCAATAAATAATACCATTAATTTTGATTGAATTTTGAATGAATTTCTCATGATTTTAAATTTTGATTTTTATGATTTTGTTTTGATGATACAAAGATGAAAACAAGGGTGATGCAAGCGTAAACACTTATGAATTAAACTCTATGAAGTTTTCAGCAGAACTATAACTTATGACGCAACCCTATAAATTATGACGCAAAGTCTGCTGAAAGTCAAAAAATAATTCAATCTAAAGACTATCTTAAATTTTTAATTATCTTCGTTGGAGAGATTCAAGAAATGACACCAAATAATCCTCATAATTCCTTTTTATCTGAAGCTAAATCTTTGGTTTTAGATCAGATTTCCAATGAACAATTTGGGGTTTCAGAATTGGCAGAAGCTATGCACATGAGCCGTTCTAATCTCCTCAGAAAAATTAAAAAGCATACCGGTTTATCTGCGAGTCGATTTATTAGAGAAATTCGATTGCAAAAAGCAGCCGAATTACTATTAAAAACAGACATGACCGCTTCTGAAGTCTCATTCGAAGTTGGATTTGGCAATCCTTCCTATTTTACCAAATGTTACCGAGAATACTTTGGCTATCCGCCTGGAGAGACCAAAAGTAGAGCATCTGACATAAGTGACACCACCGGTAATGACAATACAGATCATACTGAATCTAAAACTAGATATAAAATTTATATCGCTGTTGCTGCAGTTGCCCTCATTGCCACACTCGCTTTTTTTAGAAATGAACTTTTTTCTACATCCTCGGCAGAGACCTTGGAGAAATCGGTAGCCTTTCTCCCTTTTAAAAATCTAAGTGAAGACCCTAATAACCTCTATTTCATTAACGGTATTATGGAGGCTTCGCTAACTAATCTTCAAAAAATTGAAGATGTAAGAGTTATTAGTAGAACATCAACTGAAAAATACAGAAATCAATCTGCTACAGTTACTCAAATTGGGGAAGAACTAAAAGTAAGTTATTTGGTTGAAGGTAGTGGTCAGAAAATTGATAATGCTGTTCTACTTAATATTCAACTTATTGATGTTGCCAACGATAAACCCATTTGGTCAGAACAATATCAATATGAACTCAAAGACGTATTTACCCTTCAAAATACAGTAGCTAAAAAAATTGCACTAGCCATTGAAGCCAATATTACTCCTGATGAATTAAAAATTATTAACAAAAAACCTACAGATAATCTACTGGCCTATGATTATTATTTGAAAGGACTGGAAGCACAGCAAAAAAAAACGGCAGAAAGTTTGCTAAAAGCTATAGATTACTTCAATCAGGCAATTGCAGAAGACCAAGAGTATGCTAATGCCTATGCCCAAATTGCTATTTCTTATTTTTTTCTGGAAATGTACAAACCAGAAAAAGAGTTTTTAGAACAGCTTAATGAAAATGCGGATAAGGCCTTGCTCTATGATTCTACTTCTGAGTTGTCTTTGATAGCCAAAGCAGTTTACTACATTGGTATTCGTGAATATCGTCTAGCTATTCCTCATTTGGAAAAAGCCTTAGACTACAACCCCAATGCTTCAATAGCTGTTTTAATTTTATCAGACTTGTATGCACGAGCCATGCCCAATACTTCAAAATATCTTTCCTATGCCTTAAAGGGAATGCAATTGGAAGTGAACGCAAATGATTCAATTTCACAAAGCTATTTGTACCTTCATCTGAGCAACGCTTTAGTGCAAACGGGTTTTGCCAAAGAGGCAGTACAATACATCAACCGATCGTTAGACTTTAATCCTAATAATGAGCATTCGCCTTATTTGAAAAGGTTTATTGAGTACGCGAATGATAAAAATATGGAACATCTCATTACTCGTTTAGAAGCTGAATGGAAAAAAGATACCTCTCGAGTTGATATTACTCAAGAATTAGGAAAGCTCTATTATTTTCAGGAAAATTATGAACAGGCTTATTTTTATTATCATAGATATAAAGAATTACAACTCGATAAAGTAGATTTGTATCCTCAGGAGAACTTAAAGATCGGTCTGGTATTTAAAGAAATGGGGTATGACAAAAAAGCCTCTGAATATTTTGAAGCCTATGATGCTTATTGCAAAGCAGACGAATCTATTTATCAACCTGCAAGTTTGGCCATGCAACTCATTTATCAAGGCAATTATGATGGAGCGATAGCCAAATTAAATGAATTTAGTCAAGAGTCTAATTTTCAATATTGGATGGTTTTATTTTTAGAAAAAGATCCTTTACTCAAAAGGTTGAAATCTCATCCTGAATATGACGTCACCATATCTAAGATAAAACAACAGTTTTGGAACCAACATCATGAGCTAAGAATTACATTAGAGAAAAACAATTTGATCTAGTTTGAAACTGCATAATTTTTACAAGGCAAACTTTAGGTACAGAGACAAGTTGTAAAAGCTAGTTAATAGATAATGGGAAGATGTACCGAAGGAAACTGAAGGCTCATTAATTCTTGCCACGCATTAATAATTTCATTTGTAACCACCACAAAAATATTCTTTTCTAATATTGCTAATTATTTTGATTAATAAAAACACTGCTATGGAATTCTGATTGATTAAACGTAAAGTTTATTTAAACAAATTCAGAAACAATATAAAAACTGACTTTAGTTAAAACTTACAAAACTGTTTTTAATCCTACTTCCCGATACAAAAGTTAGCAAAAATATTCCCAAGTAACTCATCATTAGTTACTTGGCCTGTTATTTCACCTAGGTGATATAGTGCTTGCCTAATATCAATTGCCATTAAATCGCCAGACAACCCTTCATCAATACCTTCGCTCACTTTTTTAATCTCTTCTAAAGCTTTTAATAGCGCATCATAATGTCGCGTATTCGTAATGATAGTTTCGTTATTTCGTAAGGCTCCTTGGTTAATTAAATCTAATAAGCTATCTGTTAAGCTTTCAACTCCAAATCCTGTTTTAGCAGAAAGTAAATGTACGTTTTCAATCTCATTTTGAAGTTTTGCTAATTGAGTGTCGTCTAACGTATCTATTTTATTGGCTATAACCAACAGAGGCTTCTGTGGATATTTATTCTTTATTTTTTCAATCTCTAACTTGACTTGTTCTAAATTTGAAATACTATTTGAGCTATCAAATAAATATACCGTTACTTGCGATTGTTCTATTTTTTCGAACGTCTTTTTTATACCAATACTTTCAACTTTATCTTCAGTTTCCCGTATTCCTGCGGTATCAATAAAACGAAACCCAATTCCTCCTATAGATATTTCATCTTCAATAGTATCTCTTGTGGTTCCTGCAATATCGCTTACAATGGCACGCTCTTCGTTTAGTAGCGCGTTTAATAACGTTGATTTACCTACATTAGGCTCACCAACAATGGCCACAGGAATACCATTTTTAATAACGTTTCCTACAGCAAACGAATCGATTAACCGTTTTAACACAAAACTTATACGGTCTACAAGTGCTTTAAATTGTGTTCTATCGGCAAACTCGACATCTTCTTCTGCAAAATCTAGTTCCAATTCTATTAACGAGGCAAAATTTAGCAACTCTTCTCGCAGTTTAGCAATTTCACTTGAAAATCCACCACGCATTTGTTGCATAGCAATTTTGTGTGATGCTTCGTTATCGCTACTAATTAAATCAGCTACTGCTTCTGCTTGACTTAAATCTAACTTTCCATTTAAAAAGGCGCGTAAAGTAAATTCTCCTGCATCGGCCATTCTACATCCATTACGTAAAAATAATTGCAAAATTTCCTGCTGTATGTATGGCGAACCATGGCAACTAATTTCTACAACATCCTCACCTGTATAAGATTGTGGATTTTTAAATACTGAAACTAAAACTTCATCTAGCTCTTTTTTACCATCAACAATATGCCCTAAATGTATGGTATGGGTTTTTTGTTGAGTTAATTTCTTTCCATGTATCGATTTAAAAAGTTTCGAACTTATTGTTATAGCATCCTTTCCTGAGACTCTTAAAACAGCAATAGCACCTGCTCCAGAAGGTGTGGCTAATGCAATTATTGTATCGTTATTTACCATACAACAAAAGTACTAAATTACACAAATAAAACATTGCATATCTCTTAACAGATATAGTATTATTAATCTATTATATTTGCAGCAATAACGATAAAACGCAAAAATTAATATGTTGAAAAAAATCTTTTACATTAGTATTCTAACTTTAACCGTAGTGGCATGCAAAAAGGAACCAAAGGTTGAAGGATTTCTTATTAATGGAACCATAGACGCTTCTGAAAACGGAAAAAAAATCTCACTTTATAAGGCCGATCGTAGTAACCAAACTCTATTAGACAGCACGAGAGTTGTTGATGGAAAAATTACATTAGACGGTAAAGTAGATTCGCCAGAAATATATTTAGTTGCTATAGAAGGTAATAACCAAAGGTTACCTATAATAGTTGAAAACACTCAGATGGATTTAACGCTTTATAAAGATAGCTTAATGGCTTCTAAGATTAGCGGTAGTAAAGAAAATGACGTATTTGGGTTACTTCAAGAAAACATGAAGCCTATTCGAGCAAAAAACGCTGAATTAATGCAAGAATATACTGAGGCGAGAAAAAATAACGACTCTACTTTAATGCAAAATATTAGAGAAGATTTCGAAGCTTTTGTTGCTAAAATAAACGACAAAAACTTAGCCATTGTAAAAGAAAATCCAGATTTATTTATAGGCGCTTCTTTTTTAGAAAGCATGATAAAATCTAAAGGTATTAAAGTAGCCGAGGCTAATGAAGTTTTCAATACTTTTACCGATAAAGTTAAGAATAGTTCTATTGGTAAAAAACTTGGCGAAGACATTAAAAACGCTTTAAAAACTGCCGAAGGAAGTATGGCGCCTAACTTTACTGCGCCAAATCCAGAGGGAGAAATGATTACTTTAAACGATATTAAAGGAAAAGTGACTATTATAGATTTTTGGGCGGCTTGGTGTGGCCCTTGTAGAAAAGAAAATCCTAATGTGGTAAAAGTTTACAATAAATACCACGAAAAAGGATTAGAAATTGTAGGAGTGTCGTTAGACGGTACACCTAGACAAAAAGATGCCAAAGCAGCATGGATTGAAGCTATTGAAAAAGACGGTTTAACTTGGCATCAAGTTTCCAACTTACAATACTTTAACGGACCAGTTGCTAAGCAATATAACATAAGCTCTATTCCTGCTACATTTATTTTAGATTCTGAGGGTAAAATTGTAGCTAAAAACCTAAGAGGAAAAGCCTTAGAAGATAAAGTAGCTGAGCTACTACAATAAGTAATTACCTTTATAATTAACAAAAAAGCCTTCAATATTCCTGAAGGCTTTTTTTGTTATATCTTATTCATTTTTTTAAGTACAAATAGCAATATAATTGGTAAGGCTAACAATACAATCATAATTAAATTGGTTTTAAATAACCATGGTGCTAACAGCAATGTTATAGCGTACCCACCAATAGCGCCACCAAAATGTGCATCGTGTCCTATATTACCTACTTGATTTTTCATACCGTAAATAGTATACAATAAATAACCAATACCAAAAATGTATGACGGTATTGGTATTGGTATAAAAAACATATACAAATCCATATCGGGACGAAGTAAAATAGCAGAATAAATAATTCCCATAACAGCACCACTTGCACCAACAGCACTATAATGAAATTCATCTTTATGAAAATATAACGACAACAAATTACCTAAAAGTAAGCTTCCTAAATAGATAATGATAAAATTAATGACAGACATGTTATTAATAACCACATCGGCAAAAATGTAAAGTGTAAACATGTTAAAAAACAAGTGTGTCGTATCTACATGTAAAAAGCCACTACTAAACATTCTAAATTGTTCTCCTCGTCTTATTCCACCAATATTAAACTTGTATTTTTCAAAAAAACTATAATCGTTAAATCCTTTGAAAGAAATAATAGCGTTGGCAGCTATTAGTACAAGTGTTACAAAACTTAAATTGCTCATAATTGTAAATATTATCAATCAAATATAGCATATATTTGCATCTGCAAAGCTAAAATTTATTCATGCAATTTCTCGCTTACATTATAATTTATCCGTTTTTATGGCTTATTTCTATCCTTCCCTTTAGAATACTTTACTTTATTTCGGACATCCTTTATATTTTCTTATACAAGATTTTTGGGTACCGAAAGAAAACTGTAAAAGAGAACTTAAAATTAGTATTTCCTAATAAGTCGCAGGTAGAAATTCAATCAATAACTAGTGCTTTTTATCATCATTTATGCGATATGATTTTAGAATCGATAAAATCGATGACTATTTCAGAAGCCGAAATGAACAAGCGATTTAAGTTTACTAATATCGACGTTATAAATACGCTTGGCAAAAAAAACCGAAGTATTGTATTAATGTGTGCCCATTATGCAAGTTGGGAATGGATTTTTATTATGCAAAAGCATGTTAAACACAAAGGCTATGGTATTTATAAAAAACTAGCTAACGACTATTTTGACCGTTTAGTTAAGCGTATAAGAGCGAGATATAACACCCATCTTATTACTACCAAAGAGACTATTCCTACACTTATAAAATCGAAAAAAGATGGTGAATTATCTATTAGTGGTTTTGCTTCAGACCAATCTCCAAAAGCACATAAAGCGTTTCATTGGACAGAATTTATGGGTATAAAAGTTCCTGTGCATACTGGTGCCGAAATGTTAGCCAAAAAGTTAGATATGGCTGTTGTATTTTTTAATGTTGAAAAAGTAAAACGAGGTCATTACCAAGCCACCTTTAAAACCATTACCGAAACACCTAATGAGTATCCAGATTATACTATTACCGATGCGTTTTTAAAGTTAGTTGAAAAACAAATTTACGACGATCCTAGATATTATCTTTGGACACACAAACGCTGGAAACACCGCAATAAAGTGCCCAAAGAATTTCAATAACCTTTTTATTTATTGGCTAAAGCATTAAGCTCTTCTATAAATCTATCTGCTAAATTATTAGCTTCGTCTTGCGATTTAGCTTCGGTATAAATTCTTATAATAGGCTCGGTATTACTTTTTCGTAAATGTACCCAACTATCTGCAAAATCTATTTTTACACCATCTATAGTCGTTGGATGTTCTTTACTGTATTTTTCTTCAATAGTTTTTAAAAGAGCATCTACATTTAAGTCTGGTGTTAACTGAATTTTCTTTTTGCTCATAAAGTAGTTTGGATACGATGCTTTAAGTTTACTGACCGCTATTTTTTTCTCGGCTAATAAACTTAAAAATAACGCAATCCCAACCAAAGCATCGCGACCATAATGCAATTCAGGTAAAATAATACCACCGTTTCCTTCACCACCTATTATAGCGTTGTTTTTCTTCATCATAGTCACCACATTTACCTCACCTACAGCACTAGCTTCGTATGTTCCTCCATGCGTTTCGGTAATATCTCGCAAGGCACGCGTAGAGCTCATATTGCTAACCGTATTACCAGGCGTTTTACTTAACACATAATCGGCGCAAGCTACTAGAGTATATTCTTCACCAAACATCTCGCCGTTTTCGTCCATAAATGCTAAACGATCTACATCTGGATCGACGACTATTCCAAAATCGGCATGTTCTTTTACAACAGCTTCTGATAAATCGGTTAAATGTTCTTTTAGCGGTTCTGGGTTATGTGGAAAATGCCCTGTTGGTTCGCAGTATAGCTTAACATAATCCACATTAAGCGCATCTAAAAGTAATGGAATGGCAATTCCTCCTGTAGAATTCACCGCATCTATAACCACTTTTAAGTTAGCTTTTTTTATAGCGGCAACATCTACAAGATCAAGTTTTAAAATTTCTTCTATATGTAAATCGAAATAGGCTTGATTTTTTGTAATAACGCCTAAATCATTAACTTCAGCAAAAGCAATATCATTAGAATTTGCTATTTCTAGTATTTTCTTACCTTCTTCGGCATTTAAAAACTCGCCTTTAGCATTTAATAACTTTAAAGCATTCCACTGCTTGGGGTTGTGGCTTGCCGTTAAAATAATACCACCATCGGCATGTTCCATAGGTACAGCCATTTCAACTGTTGGTGTTGTAGATAAATCCAAATCAATAACATGAATTCCCATACCTACTAAGGTTTGCATAACCAAACTTTGAACCATATGGCCAGACAACCTCGCATCTCGCCCTACAACCACCCTATAATCCTCTTTTTTTCGTTGTTGTTTTACCCAAGTACCATAGGCTGCTGCAAACGTTACGGCATCAATTGGTGTAAGGTTATCCCCTACTTTCCCGCCTATGGTTCCTCGTATTCCTGAAATTGATTTTATAAGTGTCATAAGTATTCTATTTTCCAACAAATATAATAGGAAATAACTGTAATTCTTTATTATGAATTTGTAAATTAGAAAAATGAATTTCCTAGCACATATTTATCTTTCTGGAGATAACGAATTAGTTACTATAGGCAACTTTATAGCCGATGGTATTCGCGGTAAAAAATATAAAGAACACCCTAAAGAAGTACAGATAGGTATTTTACTTCACAGAGAAATAGACACCTTTACCGATGCGCATCCTATTGTAAGGCAAAGCACCAAAAGATTGCATAAAAACTACAGTCATTATAGCGGTGTTATTGTTGATATTTTATACGATCATTTTTTAGCAAAAAACTGGAGTAATTACTGTGAAACGCCATTATCTATTTATGTTGAAAACTTTTATAATTCACTTGAAAAACATGTTGATTTACTTCCGGTAAAAACCCAACGTATGATGCCGTATATGATTTCTGATAATTGGCTATTAAACTACGCCAACATTGAAGGCATTCAAAAAGTACTAGATGGCATGAATAGACGTACCAATAATATCTCTGGTATGGATAAGGCCACTAACGAGCTAAAAGAATACTACAGAGAATTTGAAAAAGAATTCACAGCTTTTTTTAAAGAACTTATGGCTTTTACAGCAATTAAGCGTCAGGATATTGAAAAACGTATTAACTCATAATGACACGTAATTATTAATACCAATTAATATCCTTTATCAAATTGTATCTGCCTTCATTTTTCATCTCAAATTAAGTACATTTGCAACTTTGCGGTTTTATGAGTCAGTTTGAAGAACATATTGAAGTTAAGGGTGCTAGAGTCCATAACTTAAAAAATATAGATGTTACGATCCCTCGTGACAAATTAGTGGTTATAACAGGATTATCAGGGTCTGGAAAATCCTCTCTAGCTTTTGATACTATTTATGCCGAAGGACAACGTCGTTATATTGAAACATTTTCGGCTTATGCCAGACAATTTCTAGGTGGATTAGAACGTCCCGATGTAGATAAAATTGACGGCCTTTCTCCTGTAATTGCTATAGAACAAAAAACCACCAGTAAGTCGCCAAGGTCTACCGTAGGTACCATTACCGAAATTTACGATTTTTTAAGACTCCTATTTGCGCGTGCTAGCGATGCTTACAGTTATAATACTGGCGAAAAAATGGTTAGCTATAACGACGAGCAAATCAAGCAACTTATTATAGAAAGTTATCACGGAAAACGCATTAACATTTTAGCTCCCGTTATTCGCTCTAGAAAAGGACACTACCGCGAATTATTCGAACAAATTGCAAAACAAGGTTTTGTAAAAGTTAGAGCAGATGGAGAAATTCGCGACCTTGTAAAAGGGATGAAACTAGATCGTTATAAAACACATGACATTGAAATTGTTATTGATAGACTTAAAATTGATGATCATGCAGATAACGATAAACGCCTAACCGAAACCATAAATACTGCCATGTATCATGGCGATGATGTGCTTATGGTTATAGATCATGATACACAAGAAACGCGATATTTTAGTAGAAATTTAATGTGTCCAAGTTCCGGTATTTCATATCCAAATCCAGAACCAAATAATTTCTCGTTTAATTCGCCTAAAGGAGCTTGCCCAAAATGTAATGGCATAGGAACACTATATGAGGTTAACGAAACTAAAATTATCCCAGATGACTCAAAATCTATTGCCGCTGGCGCTTTAGCACCACATGGTTCAGAAAAAAAGAGCTGGATTTTTAAACAATTAGAAATTATTGCGCAACGCTATAAGTTTTCGCTAAACGATCCTTACAAAGATATTCCTAAAGAAGCCCAACATGTTATTTTATATGGCGGCAACGATCAATTTTCTGTTGAAAGTAAAACTCTAGGCGTAACTAGAGATTATAAAATAGATTTTGAAGGGGTTGCTAATTTTATCGAAAGTCAATATAAAAACGCCGACAGTACCTCTTTAAAACGTTGGGCAAAAGAGTACATGGATAAAGTAACTTGCTCAGAATGTAAAGGGTCTAGATTAAGAAAAGAATCGCTTTACTTTAAAGTGAACGATTTAAATATTGCCGAATTGGCAAATAAAGATATTTCCGATTTAACCCAATGGTTTAACAAACTCCCTAAACAACTTTCTGGAGCTCAATTAAAAATTTCAGAAGAAATTATTAAAGAAATCTCTACCAGATTACAGTTTTTAATGGATGTTGGTTTAGATTATCTTTCCCTTAACCGAAGTTCTAAAACACTTTCCGGCGGCGAGGCACAACGTATTCGTTTAGCCACACAAATTGGGTCTCAGCTTGTTGGTGTACTTTATATTTTAGATGAGCCCAGTATTGGATTGCATCAACGGGATAACGAAAAATTAATCAATTCACTTGTATCGCTTCGCGATGTTGGAAATTCAGTCATTGTAGTTGAACACGACAAAGACATGATTGAGCGTGCCGATTATGTAATTGATATTGGCCCAAAAGCTGGAAAACATGGTGGTGAAATTATAAGTATTGGTAATCCAGAGGAATTAAAAAAACATCATACCCTAACGGCAGATTACCTAAACGGCACCAAAGAAATTGAAGTACCAAAAAAGCGACGTAAAGGCAACGGCAAATTTATAACACTTTCTGGCTGTACAGGTAATAATTTAAAGAATGTTACCGTTAAATTTCCATTAGGAAAAATGATTGGTGTAACTGGTGTTTCTGGAAGTGGAAAATCCACCTTAATAAACGAAACCCTCTACCCTATTATGAATGCGCACTACTTTAACGGGGTAAAAAAACCTATGCCATACAAAAAAATAACGGGTCTTGAGCATATCGATAAAGTCATAGACATTAACCAATCTCCTATAGGAAGAACTCCTAGAAGTAACCCAGCAACTTATACTGGCGTATTTAGTGAAATACGAAGTTTATTTGCTAAAATTCCTGAAGCTATGATTCGTGGTTACAAACCCGGTAGATTTAGCTTTAATGTTAAAGGCGGACGATGCGAGACCTGTCAAGGTGGTGGTTTACGAGTAATAGAAATGAATTTTCTTCCAGATGTTTATGTGGATTGCGAAACCTGTCAAGGCAAACGTTTTAATAGAGAAACCCTAGAAATACGCTACAAAGGAAAGTCTATTAGCGATGTTTTAGAAATGACTATAAATGAAGCCGTCGAGTTTTTTGAACACATTCCTAAAATTCATAAAAAAGTTAAAACCATAAAAGATGTAGGCTTAGGGTATATCACGTTAGGACAACAAAGCACAACGCTTTCTGGTGGCGAAGCACAACGTATAAAATTAGCTACCGAGCTTAGTAAACGCGCTACAGGAAACACCTTTTATATTCTAGACGAACCTACAACAGGCCTTCATTTTGAAGATATTCGAGTACTCATGCAAGTGTTAAACAAATTAGCCGATAAAGGAAATACAGTATTAATTATCGAGCATAACCTAGATGTTATTAAAATGATGGATCATATTATCGACATTGGTTATGAAGGCGGAAAATGCGGTGGAAAAATAGTCGCAGAAGGTACTCCAGAAGAAATTATTAAAGACAAAAAAAGTTATACCGCTAAATTCTTAAAAAAAGAACTAACTTAGTCTGTTGCAAAAACCAAAATAAAAATAAGATTATATATGAGAAAAGAACAACATCATAAAAGATGGAATGAAATAAAAACAAACGACTCCTGGGCGATATTTAAGATTATGGGAGAGTTTGTTAATGGCTACGAAAAATTAAGTCGTATTGGGCCATGTGTTTCCATTTTTGGATCGGCAAGAACAAAACCAGATCATAAATATTACAAATTAGCAGAAGACATTGCAAAAAACATTGTAGATCATGGTTATGGTGTTATAACTGGCGGTGGCCCTGGAATTATGGAAGCTGGTAATAAAGGCGCACATATTGCTGGTGGAACATCGGTTGGATTAAATATCGAACTCCCATTCGAACAACATGATAATCCGTATATAGACTCCAACAAAAGCCTTGATTTCGACTACTTTTTTGTTAGAAAAGTTATGTTTGTAAAATACTCTCAAGGATTTGTTGTCATGCCTGGTGGCTTTGGAACTCTAGATGAGCTTTTTGAAGCGATTACACTAATTCAAACTAAAAAAATTGAAAAATTTCCCATTATTCTAGTAGGTTCAGATTTCTGGAATGGCCTAATAGATTGGGTAAAATCTACCTTACTGGAAGCTAACAATAATATTAGCCCAGAAGATTTAAGTTTAATACATGTTGTAGACACAGCAGATGAAGTTATTACTATTTTAGATAGCTTCTATAACAAATACGGCTTAAGTCCTAACTTCTAATAACTTTAAAAGCATGGTATTTTAACATTTTATTGATGCCATGCTTTTAAAATTTCTGCTATATTCCATAAAAATTGCTATAACCTTTTCAGGATTGTTTAGATTACGTTTTCTTTCTAGTTTGCCATGTTTACTACTTATATTAAGTTTCTTTTTAAGTAGTACACCACTGTTATGTCAAAATAAGATTGATATTAAAGCCGATTTCAATGTTACAAACAATAGCATAAAAATATCACAAAACATAACCTATTACAATACTTCAAACAAGGTTTTAGATACTATTTATTTAAACGATTGGAGCCATAGTTACGCCACCAAAACAACACCTTTAGCTAATAGATTTGCCGAAGAATACAAAACAGAATTTCACTTTGCTAAAAATGAAGACAGAGGCTATTCGGTAGTAACGTCTATCACACAACATGGTGAAGCTGTTTTTTTTGATAGACTAAAAAATCATATAGATGTTATTAAAGTAGCACTACAAACACCTCTACAACCTAACCAAAGATACACGATAAAAATAAATTACATCGTTCAAGTACCTAATGATAAATTTACGAGGTACGGTTTTACTCCTGAAAAGGATTTTAACTTAAGATATTGGTACATTACACCTGCCGTTTTCAATGGCAAATGGCAATACTACAGCAATAAAGATTTAGACGATTTATTTGCTCCTGAAGCCAATATAACGCTGCAAGCCACATACCCTAAAAGCTATACATTAACTTCCGAACTAGATGAATTAACTACCTCAGAAAACGATAGCACTATAACAACTATATTAACTGGAGAAAAAAGAATAAACTCTAGACTATTTTTACAAAAACACAGCAACTTTAACGCTATTGGCACAGAAAATTTCTCGTTAGTTTCTAATATAGATGATGAAGAATTACATATTGTAGATAAAGTTTTAGTTATAGATAATGTTTCCAAGTTTTTAAAAGAAAATTTAATCGCTTATCCGCATAAAAAGCTATTACTAACGCACATCGACTATAAAAAAAATCCTATTTATGGGTTAAACCTTTTACCCAGTTTTATTCGACCTTTTCCAGATAAATTTCAATACGAACTTAAAATTCTAAAAACGGCATTACACAATTACTTAGAAAACACCTTAATAATTAACCCAAGAGAAGATCAATGGATTATCGATGGGCTTCAAACATATTTTCTTATGAAATATGTAGATGAATACTATCCTAATATGAAAATCTTTGGAACACTATCTAAAATATGGGGTATTCGTTCGTTTCATGCAGCACAATTAGATTTTAACGATCAATATAACTTTCTATACATGCATATAGCTAGAGAAAACCTAGACCAACCGTTGCTTATGGAAAAAGATTCGCTGTTAAAATTTAACGAAAATATTGCTAATAAATATAAAGCAGGAATAGGGCTACGTTATTTAGACGATTTTGTAAACGCTAATACCGTAGAAAACACTATAAAACAATATTTAAGTGAATACGCCTTAAAACAAACCGATTCTAAAGACTTTGAAAATCTACTTAAAAACAATACCTCAAAAGACATTGATTGGTTTTTTACAGACTACTTAAGCACCAATAAGCAAATAGATTTTAAAATAACCCAACTACAAAGCACTAAAGACTCCATTAAAGTTACCATAAAAAATAAGCGTAACAACAACATGCCTGTATCTTTATTTGGCATAAACAACGATACTGTTATTTCAAAATATTGGGTAGAACACATTCATGGCGAAAAAACCGTTACTATACCAAACAACAATATTGAAAAACTAGTTTTAAACTACGATAAGTCAATTCCCGAATTTAATTTAAGAGACAACTGGAAATCTACTAAAGGCTTTTTACTAAACAATAGACCTTTACAATTTAGATTATTTACCGATATAGAAGACCCCTATTACAATCAAGTCTTTTTTATGCCACAATTTGATTATAACTTATACGATGGCGTCTCTCCAGGTATTAAACTAGCCAATAAAACGGTGCTTGAAAAACCATTTCATTACGATATTAGACCAACCTATGGCTTACGAAGCAAACAATTAAGAGGAAAGGCCAAATTTAGCTACAAACACAATTTAAAAAACAACAACTTATATTATGTGAGATATGGGTTAACAGGAGAATACTCCAATTATGCACCAGAACTATCCTACTCAGAATTCACACCATACCTACAATTTAGATTTCGAGACCATAAAAACCTTAGAGACAACAAAAAAAAGTATTTAACACTACGTTATGTAAGTATAAATCGTGAAGAAGACCCTTCAGGTATTTACAACATAGAAGAAGAACCTAGCTATAGCGTTTTTAATATGAATTACGGGCAAAGCGACCCTAATTTAAAAAACTACAACTCATGGAATGCCGATTTACAATTAGCCAAGAAATTTGGTAAACTCTCATTCACATACGAATATAGAAAGCTAACAGAAAAAAATCGGCAATATAATCTAAGACTATTTACAGGAATGTTTCTCTATAACAATTCCTACCAAACATCTAATTACTTCAGTTTTGCTTTAGATAGACCAACAGATTATCTTTTCGATTACAACTATTACGGTAGATCCGAAGAATCAGGATTATTTAGCCAACAGCTAATTATTGCCGAAGGTGGTTTTAAATCTAAACTAAATACACCTTATGCCAACCAATGGATTTCTACAATAAATGGAAGCACAACCATTTGGAGATACATTCATGCCTATGGCGATGCGGGGTTTGTAAAAAATCATTACAACAATGCTAAATTTGTTTACGATTCTGGTATACGGTTTAGCTTAGTAGATGATTATTTTGAACTCTACTTCCCTATATACTCAAACTTAGGATGGGAAATAGCGCAACCTAACTACGACCAAAAAATACGTTTTATTATTGCACTTGATCTTCAAACCTTATTTGGGTTATTCTCCAGGCGTTGGTATTAAAATTAAGAATTCCACTCACTTTTCTTTAATGAATTCTCATTTTTAAATTGTTTTGTTAATTATATTTCAATTTAACTTGTCAAAAAAAGGAAAATGTTAACAAATATTCAGTTTTCCATGCAATACTTCAATTGCATTTCACACAATAATTAACTACCTTTGCAACAACTCAAATTAAAGCTATGCAAACAAATCCA